>NZ_JAUBUR010000065.1:0-17678 GCF_036705485.1 Microcoleus sp. AT9b-C3
GGAACCTCGCTCTGTCTTGAAAGCTAAACTGCGAACGTGATTAAGCCTTTTTCAGTGCCATTGGACTAAAGTCCTCATAAAACTCGATCGGACTAAAGCAGTAAGGTGCGGTGTGCATGGAGTCCTACATATACAAATTTTGCGTAAGTTATGTATCCCTAAAACCCTAGCTTTTCTTCCTTCTTCCTTCTTCCTTCGGACTGACATCCGTTACATCCCGTACATTGCTCGTTGCCGAACTTCCTTCTTCCTTCGGACTGACATCCGTTACATCCCGTACATTGCTCGTTGCCGAACTTCCTTCTTCCATAGGACTGACATCCGTTACATCCGTTACATCCCGTACATTGCTCGTTGCCGAACTTCCTTCTTCCATCCGAAGAAAGCGAATCCGTTGCCCAACTTCCTTCTTCCTTAATTACACATTTCCCAATAAATTCGAGCCACCTTATCCCCCGGATTTTGCCGCAAACAATCCGCAAAAAGTGCCGAAGCTTCCCTAAAACTCTTCATATTGTACAAAGACAAAGCCTCAGTAAATAGTTCCATAGTCCCTAACTTCCCCGCTTTAACTTCCGGCAAATCTGCCTCAAAAACTTCATAAACCGTCACCCATTCAGACTTACCCTTAACCTGAACTTTATCAACTACCCGAATTGCATAATCACCCGGATTCCTCAAGCGATCCAATGTCTGCTGAGTAATTAACAGCGACACTCCATAATTTTTCGTCAAACTTTCAATGCGAGAAGCCAAATTAACCGCATCGCTAATCACAGTACCGTCCATCCGGCTTTTTCCGCCCACTATACCCAGAATCAAAGAACCAGTATTGATTCCCACCCCAATCTCAACTGGCACATAACCCAGAGAAGCGCGCTCTCGATTGTATTCAGCAAGAGTATGCAGCATCGCAATTCCCGCTTTCAAAGCATCATCCGCCCCCTCGCTAAACAAAGCCATAATGGCATCACCAATATATTTATCAATAAACCCTTTATTTTCCACAATCAGCGGTTCCATTCGACTCAGATAAGAATTTATAAATTTGAAATTTTCTGGCGGTGTCATTTGTTCCGAGAGAGTAGTGAAATTGCGGATGTCAGAAAACAAAACCGACATTTCCAACTCCACCGCTTCTCCCAATTTAATATCAACAATACTGTCACATCCCAAAAAAGCTAAAAACTCCTTGGGTACAAAGCGACTTGTCGCCTCCGCAATTTCTAATTCTGCATCCAGTGAAAGTTCCAAATTGCAATTGACCTCAAAGAGCTCCTCAATAAACTTTTTGCGCTCGGCCTCAGCTTCTTTGCGTTCCGTGATATCTTGAAGAGTGTTGATAGCATAAACAATATTTCCTTGTTGATCGTAGATGGGAGTAGCGAATATTTCTAGGGGAATAATCTTGTCGCCTTGATGAACTTCTGCATCGTCAGCCGTAGCACTTTCCCCCTTCAACGCGCGTACGCTGGGCAAATTTTCCGTAGGATACTTTTGATTTGTGCCTGCTTGATAGAGTTGATAAACCTCTGACAATTGCTGGGAACTGGTATCCGGCACAACTCCTTTACCAAATATCTCTTTTGCTTTCCGATTGATGTAGTAAGGTTGGCCGTCCGCATCCAGCACACCCACACCAATCGGCATGGCTTCCAAAAACTGTGTCAACCGATTTTCATTTTCGTGTAGTTTAGCAATGAGTACGGTTTGCTGGCTGTTTAACTCGGCCAACTCCTGATTTATTTGCTGAAGTTGAGCATTTTGTTGTGTGAGTTGTTTATCTTGAATATAACTATTTAGCGCTTCTCTAACCGTCAATTTCAAGTCTTCAGCTTGCCAAGGTTTGGTAATATAACGATATAAGTTTGCCGAGTTGATAGCATTGGCGATCGCCCCAATATCTGCTTGTCCTGTCAGCATAATTTTTATACTTTTAGGCAAAATTATATGAGCCTGTTTTAACAGCTCATCTCCCTTCATATCAGGCATAATGTGGTCGCAAATAATTAAAAGAACTTCCTCCCCATCCTCTAGCAATTCTTCAATTAACTCTAATGCCTCTTCTCCACCTTCAGCAATTTCGATTGTATAATCATTGCCAACAGCCTCTTGCAGTTCTGCTTTGAGGCTCCTGAGTACAGTTCTCTCATCATCCACACAGATAATTACCGGTCGGCTCATAGTTTAGATAAACCAGATTTTAATAGTTTCTAGCAAATCGGCTTCCCACCAAGGTTTAGATAAGCACCAATGGACGTTAGCCTGTTTTTTGGCTCGGTCAATTGCTAATTCATTAGCTTGACCTGTCAGCATGATTTTCAGAACATGGGGGTAGTTTTGGTGAATTTGAATCAGCAACTCATCTCCCCTGATACCGGGCATTAACCAATCAGAAATAATCAAAATAAAGCTAATTCCCTCATCGTTGATGTCATTAATTACATCTAAAGCCTCCTCACCCTCCTCAGCCCCTTCATAGATGTAGGCATCCCCAAATGCTGCTGCTAGCTGCGTCCTGAGACTGTCTAACACTATTTTCTCGTCATCAACGCATAAACTAACTGGTTTAGATATCTATGTTTTTCTCCTTCTTAATTGTTATCAGTAGCAAAAGTAAGCTGTTGGGCCTTTAAATTGTCTATCAAAAAAAATCAAAGTCTTGTGGGGTGTCCCGCCCGCCCTGAATATACAATTTAAATGCGTGACAGCTTAGTCAAAGTAGTAAAGTGTATGAGTAGGCCGCATCTTATCTTAAGATGTTACAAGTAAACGGCTCGCCAAATCCTCTCCCCCTCCCCAGTCGCCAAATTCAAGAAACTTATATGCGTAGCACCTTAGCTTAGCATAACCCATCGTACTGCTGTTTTAGATCGGTTTCCTGTTGTATCGGACTGATGAGCCTCAAAACGCTTTAACTTTGGAAATACTCCCAATGGGGTAGATTGCAGCTTAGGCGGAACCAAGTAAAATTCGACCTACTTACTACTTTATATCGTTTGCGATCGCATTGACCTGCTTATAGACTGCTCATGGGTAGGAAAACATTAAATGTAGTTTTGCCAGGAATTGATTCCACTTCAATTTTTCCCTGATGTTTATTAACAATCTTCTTGACAATATCTAGTCCTAATCCGCTGCCTTCTCCTGCAGGCTTAGTAGTAAAAAACGGGTCAAATATTTTCGCTTTTATCTCTTCTGGTATCCCTTTGCCATTGTCGGTAATGCTCATTTTAGCCTGGGCATCCTGAGCCGTTAACTCAATTGTTAGCGTGCCTCGATAATCCATTGCTTGCAAAGCATTGTGAATTAAATTCGTCCAAACTTGATTTAGCTCGTCGGGATAGCACGGTATCGGCGGGATGTCGGCATAGTTTTTGATAACCTTAACTCCCTGTTTGAGTAGATTTTGATACAGGGTTAAGATTGTTTCAATACCTTCTGTAATACTGGCTGCTGTTTTTTCGCCCGACTGTTCGTAGCGGGCATAAGTTTTTAAGGCAAAAACTACTTTTGAGGCTCTGTCTGTGGCTGTGTTGATAGTAGCGAAGCCTCTTTTTAATTCGGAAAGTTTGTAAGCGATTTCCAAGAGATGTAAACTATCGGATCTTTGCAACAAAGGGACAAAGGCATCTATTTCATTATAAACGCCCATAATCACTAGGCGATCGGCTACGGTATCGGCACTATAAATCTCTAATTCTTCCAGTTGGCTTCTCAAAGCTCTCTTCAATTTGCGTTCTTCTTTGGTTGATAAGCTTGCTTCTTGTTGGAGCGAGCGCTGAAGTAAACTCAAGAAATTATGTGCTGCTTCTGGGGAAAGAGATTGAAAAAGTGCGGGCAACTGTTCTAGAGTTTGATTTAAGAACTTAGAAACATTTCCTGCCGAGGAGCGAATCGCGCCCAGGGGAGTGTTAACTTCGTGGGCAACTCCGGCCACAAGTTGTCCTAAAGCTGCCATTTTTTCTGATTGAATCAATCCTTCTTGAGTAGCTTCGAGATGGCTTAAAGCTTGTGATAATTCTTGAGTGCGTTCTTCTACTTTTGCTTCTAAGTTGGCATATAGTTGGGCATTTTCGAGCGAGATGGCAGCTTGCGAGGACAAGACTTTTAACAGCGATACTCTGTCGGGAGTAAATGCACCTGCTACTAAGTTATTTTCTAGGTAAATTATTGAAATAAGTTTATTTTGTTTGAGCAGAGGAACGCAGATAAGTGATTTAGTTTTATGGGTCTTTATATAAGTGTCATTGGTAAATTTACCTTCACCACTAGCATCATTTAAAACAACATCTTTATGAGTGCGACTTACATAATTAATCACTGATAATGACAGTGAATTACTGCTTTCAAATGGGATTGACTGCAATAAATTGATGGTGTCGCAATCAACTGCACCGGATGCTTCAATTAGTAGTTTTCCCTGAGATTCTAACAACAAGTATCCCACCTGAGCGCCCGCATTCTCAATCATCATTGTCATCAATTTTCGGAGTAATTGCTCTAGCACAATTTCACCAGCAATGGCTTGGGAAGCTTTGATAACTGTCGCTAAATCTAAAGCTGTACTCGCTCCTGTGGTAGTGTGAGCATTGGGAACGATAGGGCCTGTGTTGTTACCAAAAATCGCCCCAGATTTTGCCTGTAATTGTGGATATCTTACTTCTAAATCCTCAACTTTTGCCTTAGCTTGCCAGCGAGTATAGCCGTAGTGCGCTCCTTTGAGATAGGTTTGGGCAATCTCCTCCATACCGCTTACCAGATAAAATTCCGCTGCTAACTCATAGGCTAAAGCTTCATCTTGAATATATCCGTTGTCTCTTGCTCCTTGAATCGATCGCTCGTAAAGTTTTGCTGCTTGCCAATTATCTCCTAATACTCGCGCTTTTTCTGCTTCTACTAAGTCGTATTTATGCTGGAAATTGAACGGAGCAAGCTCTGCCCATTGCTTCATTTGCTTTTGGTTTGATTCGACTCCCTCCAAGTTTTCCATGAGATCGGGAGAATACTGAGCGAGCAGGGCAAGAGAATAGTAGAAGTTATGGAGAGCAACATACATAAATCCCATGAGAGAATCTATGTATTCTGCGGCTGCGATCGCATTTTTCACGGCATCGGCATAGTTTTTGAATAAATAAGCGAGATTTAGTTTGGCTACGTAAACAAGACTAAGCAGCGTGCGGTTCTTGGTGGCTAGCAAACGGGGAATTATTTCCTCCTCGTTAAAGCTTTCGCCCAGCAAGCGAGATGGGGTGGCTGTTGTTTCCAAAAGATTTAAAGTAACTTGCCGCCAGATATTAGTCTGGTAAAGAGTATATTCCTGTTTTAGCTTCCATAATTGTTCGCAGGATTGCTGCATTTTTGAGGCAACACATTCTAGTCCTTCTCCAGTCAAAAACAGGGTGACACAATAAGCTTTTATACAATAACCTGCGTACTCATTATCTCCTGTTTCAAGTCCGCTTTTATTTCCCTCTAATAGTAGAGAAAGACTGCTTTTAGCGGGAGCTTTCCAGTGTCTAACTAAAGAACAAAATAAGTTATAAATTTTGGCTTTTAGCTCTATAGCATGATATATATTTACTAACTTTAGTGCCAATTCTCCGGCGTGATATCCAGTTTCTATTTTGCCTTTCCCAGAACAGATAACAGCATACGCAGCATAAGCATAAGCAGCCAAAGCTGAATAACCTTTTTGAATTGTCAGGTTAACCATTGTCAAAATAATTAACACTAAAACTCCGGGTTTCGCAAATAAAGCTGACGGACAAATAGACATCAAAATTCGCATGGCTGCGAGTTGAGCAGCGTCAGTCATTTCCGGGACGCTTTCTAAGTCCATCAGTGTTGGCAGCTCTACGTTACTATCTTCCCCTGTCGAGAGAGAAATTTCTAGTAATTTCAATGCTTCTAAACCAGTTTCTATTGCTTTAAGGGGCTGATTTTGAGCGGTATAAATTAGCACTTTTAGTTCGTAAGCTTTTACCCTGTCTAGCTGATTTATTGCTCGTTCCAAGATAACGTCAGCTAATTTTTCTGCCCTGTCAAAGTTAGTATTTAAATATTTAGCCTCTACCATTTCTTGATAGAGATTTAGGGTTAATTCATACTGCGTTTGCCAACTATCTTCGGTTAAGAGGCTTAATCCTGTATTCAAATATTCAACCGCAGCACTGTAAGCCGTCGCTGCTTTGGCTTTCTGGCCGGCTATCAAATTGAGTTGGGCAATTTCGTTTCGCTCTTGTTGATGGGTTAGTAGGGGCTGTACGACCCTGATTAACCCTACCCCGATATTGAGATGATCGACAATTTCAAATATTTTTTTTGAGCGTGTTTCGGGCGAACAGTTCTTTAGTAACAGGCGACCAATTTGTAAATGAATGGCTTGTTTTTCAGATTCGTCAATCAAAGAATAAGTTGCTTGTTGGATGCGATCATGTCCAAACTTATAGTGTTGAATTAAAAGTTGACTATCTAATTCTGAGATAGTAAAAATTAACTCAGCATGAATGGCTTTTTTCAGAGCATAGAAAATTTCAGCGGGGGAGCGATCGCAAATAATTGATAGAGTGTTTAAGTCAAACTCTGCACCTATACAGGCTGCAAAACGCAATACCTGTTGAGTAGTGGACGGCAATTTATTGAGTTTGCCCACCATTAATTCTACCACATTGTCAGTAATTGCTCTCGCCTCAATCTGAACAATATCCCACTGCCAACTGCGTTCATTGAAATCGAAATTTAGGAGATTTTCAGTATATAAGTTTTTCAATAATTCCGTAATAAAGAAAGGATTGCCACTGGTTTTTTTGAGAATTAATCCTGCTAAATCTCTGACAGCATAACGCTCACACTGCAACGTATCTGCAATCAATTCATTGATATGTGGTTGGGCTAAAGGTACTAGGGTAATCTGGTTAACAGTGGCTCCCTCAGAGCGGATATCTTCCAAAGTCAGCATCAAGGGATGAGTAGAATTGACTTCGTTGTCTCGATAAGCTCCAATCAAAAATAGATATTGGGTATCTGCATCCACCATCATCAGTTGGATTAATTTGAGGGTGGCAGAATCGGCCCATTGCAAATCGTCCAGAAAAATTACTAAAGGATGCTTTTCTGAACAAAATACGCGAATGAAATTGCCGAAGATAAGATTAAAGCGATTTTGGGATTCATTGGCACCTAATGCAGACAATGCCGGCTGTTGGCCTACAATCAATTCAACTTCGGGAATTACATCAATAATAATTTGACCGTTAGCACCAAAAGCATTTAATAATTTTTCTCGCCATTGATTAAGCTGTTCTTCGCTTTCGGTTAACAGTTGTCGCACTAATCCCGCAAAAGCACTGACAATAGCAGAGTAAGGAATATTTCGCTGAAATTGGTCAAATTTTCCAGCTATAAAATAGCCTCTCGCCTTAGTTATTGGTTTATAAACTTCGGATACCAGTGCTGACTTGCCGATGCCCGAATAACCAGCAACCAGCATTAATTCTTTACGGGATTGCTGGTTATTTTCGTTTGTGCTAATCCGAGAAAAGGCTGCTAGTAAATCTGCAACTTCTGCCTCGCGTCCGTAAAGTTTCTGGGGAATTTGGAACTTGTCGCAAATATCTTGACGACCGAGGGCGAATGATGCAATTTTGCCATTTGTCTGTAACTGGTTCAAGCATTCTTCTAAATCAGCTTTAATTCCGCAGGCACTTTGATATCGTTCTTCTGCTGTTTTAGCCATCAGTTTGAGTGCGATATCAGAAATAATTTGGGGAATTTCTGGATTAACCTGATGCGGCGGTACTGGTTGTTTGGCGATGTGGCAATGTACCAACTCCAAAGCATCGTCAGCGGTAAATGGAAGTTGTCCGGTGAGGAGTTCGTAGAATGTAACGCCCAAAGAGTAAAAGTCGGTTCGATAATCAAGAGAACGGTTCATCCTTCCAGTTTGTTCTGGAGAAATATAGGGTAATGTACCTTCTAAAACATTGGGATTTTTTAGGGTAGGATTTTCGCGGGTGAAGACAGTAGCAATGCCAAAATCGATAATTTTGACTTGCCCGGTTTCTGGGTTGAGCAGGATATTGGCGGGGTTAATGTCTTTGTGGATAATTTGGGCAGCATGAATTCGAGCCAAAATCTCTGCTGTTTGAATAGCGATGCGGAGGAAGTGTGGTAAAGATGAAATATTTGGCGTTTCTATAGGGTTATCATTCAAAATTTTTAAAGAAGTGCCACCAAAATCTTCAAAGATAATGACTAGAGTTCTTTGATACTCTTGTAGGCTATAAACTTTGACAAATCCTTCGATATTTGTGAGATTGCAAGTAATTTCGTATTCCTGCTTGTAGCGGGTAAGTTCAGCAGGATCGGGATAATCTTGATCGAGCATTTTGAAGATAACAGGTTGATTGTCCTGTTCCCGAATGCCTCGATAAACCGTCGAATTTGGGCTTTCGTAAATTCTATCGAGAATCTCGTATCCTTCAATTTTTAACATTTTGGGTGATTTTGAGAATGTTAATTTTTATGTAAAATATGGTAATCTGCACCTTCTTGAACAGTCGCTTTTTTTGAGTGGAATTATGTCTACTTAACCTGAGATGTTGCACCATTATCAATTACCCTTTTATGGGCGGGCTAGGAGCAACGGCCCACAACAAAATTCACTCTTTGTGGAAGAGGTCGAAAAACCTGTTAAGCGAGAATGGTGCAACATCTCACTTTAACCAAACTTGTATTATTGACTACAACTAGCTATCTTCGACAAGGACTAAATGACACTCGGTGAAAAGCCGATCGCCCGCAGCGTTCCAAAGCCAATTTATGTTTAGCAGTACCGTATCCCTTGTTATTTGTCAAGTCATATTCAGGATACTTAACAGCCAAACGTACTATTAATTCATCGCGCCAAACTTTCGCCACAATACTAGCTGCTGCAATCTGAATCGATCGCGCATCACCCTTAATCATCGTCTCTTGCTCGATCGCCAAATTGGGGATTCTTTGATTCCCATCAACCAAACACAAATCCGGCGTCACCTTCAACTTCAAAATAGCCCGCTTCATCGCCAACAAAGAAGCCTGCAAAATATTGAGGCGATCGATCTCCCGCACCGAAGCCGCACCAACTTGACAGTCAACCGCCACAGCCCGGATTTTTACGGCTAACCGACTCCTGGCTGCGGCACTCAACTGCTTGCTGTCGCGCACCCCGCAACTTGCTAATTCATCGAGAACTTCGTCGGGCAAAATGCAGGCAGCAGCCACCACCGGCCCGAACAAAGCCCCTCGTCCGACTTCATCCACGCCCGCAATTACTAGAGCGTTCGAGGGAGAGGGGGAAAGGGGAAGATGGAAAGATGGGAAGAGAGTAAAAATTTCTACTTCTTCCTTCTTCCCTCTTCCCTCTGACTTCTTCCTTCTTCCCTCTGACTTCATATCACTCATCCACAACGGCTGACGAGCGGCGGCGGCGGCGACGGTTGATAGCAGGCTCCTCGGGCTCGCTGGGTTGGCTGGGTTGGCTGGCTTCTATCGGCTCATGGGATTCTATCGGCTCATTGAGTTCGATCGGCTCATGGGATTCGATCGGCTCATGGGATTCGATCGGTTCATAGGATTCGATCGGCTCATAGGATTCGTCCCTCACATCGCTGGGTTCCTCCATCCGATCAAAATCATCCGTTTCGTCGATCAAACTCTCGCCATAAATTTGGGCCTCATCATCCTCATCATCATCCTCAGAAAAAGCAGGCTCAACTACCGACCTTTCTGGATAATAATCCGGTTCCTCAACATTCTGTGGAGGCGTCGTCGCTTCAAATTCAAATTCGAGCTGCTCGAAAGGCGGCTTGTTCGGGGCCGCTCCGGGGAGAGTCACCGAAACGATCGCATTCTTAGGATTTTTCACGCTGCGATCAGTAAGCACCAAAGGAGAAACCCCCATCAGAGCATAAACATCCTGCTCCTCCGCCGTCATTTCCACCGAAATCACCTCCGGAGGCTCCACCATCGGTTTCATCAACTCAGACTTAGCCGGACGCACGCGATCGAAATCCTCGCGCCTGCCAACAGTCGCCATATTCACCAGCCCGAAGCCCTCGGAAGCGGCCCGGATGCCGGGGGGCGCCAGATACTCAGAGCGCGTATCCGCCACAGGGGCGCTCGGAGTATTTGGCAGCCGCAGCTTGCTGCGCACCGGTTCCTCCTCCACCGGGAGGGCAAAAGGCTCTTCACCAATTCGGCGGCGGCGGCGCCGTCTGGTTCCGTTCCCCAAATCCTGATAGCTGGGATGGTTGAGCAAGTCCAAAGGCGAGGCGTTGCTGCCGGTCTCAAAATCCACACTATCGCTCTGAGGTTCCCAAGCAGCCCGAGCAGGTTCGGGGGGGCGTTCTTCCCGCACTGGTGCAGGAGTTGCAGCCGCCACAGGCGTCAAGCTGCGGCGTTCCAATCCTTCGGGCAAATTCAACAAAACGCGGTTTGAGGTAGCAACGGTGCGATCGCTCGATTCCCGCACGGCTGCGGCGAAGTCTTCTTCCCCGGGCAAGTGCACCAGATGACCCAACCCGCTGCAAGTAGGACAACTGTGGCCGAACAACTCGTAAATATTTTGACCTTGGCGCTTGCGAGTCAGTTCTACCAGTCCCAATTCTGACAGTTGAGCGATTTGCGGCCGAGCTTTGTCAGCTTTGAGAGCTTTATTGAAATGTTCCAGCACCTGCAACTGATCGCGGCGGGATTCCATGTCAATAAAGTCAACAATAATCACCCCGGCAATATTGCGTAACCGCAGTTGTCTAGCAATTTCCGTGGCTGCTTCGCAATTTGTCCAGAGTACCGTTTCCCGAGCCGTCGCCGATCGAGTAAACGAGCCAGAGTTGACATCTATCACCGTCAGCGCCTCAGTCGGCTCGATAATCACATAACCACCCGAAGGCAAATCAACCCTTGGTCTGAGGGCTTCTCGAATCGCAGCGTTAACCCGGAAAAATTCTAAAATCGAGGCGCGCTCTCGGTGGTGGTCGATCAAAACTCCCGCAGGAAGTTTACCGCCGTTCCAGCTCATCAACTGCTGCTTCACCCGCTTAATTCCATTTTGCGAGTCCACCACAATCCGATTCACGTCACCGCTGAACATATCTCGCAGCACCCGCTGAATAAAATCGTCATCCCGGTTGAGCAGTGCCGGCGCCCGCGAGGTACCGCCTTCGAGTTGAACGGCTTCCCATTGTTTTTGGAGGACTTCCAAATCTTCCATGATCGCTTCTTCGGTCATCCCTTCAGCTTCAGTGCGTACCAGCAGCCCCATCCCGGCCGGTTTCACCAAAATAGCCAGGGCTCTGAGGCGGTTGCGCTCGACTTCCGACTTGATCCGCCGCGAGAGATTGACTCCCCTGCCGTAGGGCATCAGTACCAAATAGCGGCCCGGCAGGGTAATGTTGCCTGTTAGCCGGGGGCCTTTGCTGCCCGTCGGTTCTTTCATTACCTGTACCACCACTTTCTGCTGGGGGGTCAGGAGTTCTGTAATTGCTCCTGCCGAGCGTTTAAGGCGCAGCGGGCCGAGGTCTGTGACGTGCATAAACCCGTTACGTTCTGGATCGCCAATATTGACGAACGCCGCATCTATCCCAGGGAGTACATTTTCAACAATTCCCAAGTAAATGTCACTGACTTGATGGCTGCCTGTGGCTACCACAAGTTCTTGGATTTGATCTTCTGAAAAGACGGCAGCAATGCGATGCTGCTCTGCTATAACTATCTGCTTTGTCATTCAATTTCCTCAAAAAACTGGCAGCAAGTTAGAGACACTTACGCACTCATAGTGCCTCTGACTTTGACTGTAATTAGTAGTAGCTTGAAGAGTTATGAGCTGTGAGTTGGTGCAGGGAGGAAGGAAATTTAACTGTTGACCGTTCACTGTTAACTGTTAACTGTTGGCTGTTCAGTTTTAACTGTTACAGATAAAGTAGTTAAACCCGCCCGTACAGAGTTATGAGTTATGCTCAGCAGATAAATCTGAGAGATAGAAATAAGGAGGCTTTTATCGAGTTAGCAATATTGAGATTTGAGTTGAGAATTGCGAACTCAATACTCAAAATTCAACACTTACAACTCTTCCTTTGAACTCAGCGAATAAATTCATTGACACCGTACCAATTTCTTAACGCACAACTTAACACTACGAACTGATAACTCCGCTTGCGTGGTGGTTGAGGGCTGGTTTTGAGGGAAAGTAGGTAGGAGTGAAAGCGCCTAGACTTTTGTTGAATTCTTGTGCGATCGCACTCAACATACCCCACCTTGGCATTCGACTGCAACCTCCGCCCCTGCCAACCCTAAAACCTCGTCAGTCGATTTTAGATTTTAGATTTTAGATTTTAGATTTACTCCACAGATGAATCTGGGAGATTGAAATTTAGTCTAAAATCTAAAATTTTGGTTCTCCACGAATTAAGTCGGGGGCTTACGATTTTAGATTTTAGATTTTAGATTTTAGATTTACTCCACAGATAAATCTTGGAGATTGAACTAAAGTGTAAAATCTAAAATTTTGGTTCTCCCTGAATTAAGTCGGGGGCTTATTTCCGTTTTTTGACGGGTCAGTCGATTTTAGATTTTAGATTTTAGATTTTAGATTTACTCCACAGATAAATCTTGGAGATTGAACTAGAGTCTAAAATCTAAAAATTTTGGTTCTTCACGAATTAAGTCGGGGGCTTATCTCGGTTTTTTGACGGGTCAGTCGATTTTAGATTTTAGGTTTTAGATTTTAGATTTACTCCACAGATAAATCTTGGAGATTGAACTAGAGTCTAAAATCTAAAATTTTTGGTTCTCCACGACTTAAGTCGGGGGCTTATCTGCGTTTTTTGACCCGTAAAAAACATCTATTGTTGAATACCCGCTCTGCGGTTTGAACCATGAGATTTTTGAATAAGCCGACCACCGACAACCAGTCGATCGAAATTAATCGCTAAATTTGGTTCAGACCCCGCTCCTGCAGGTTTGGCGCTAGATTGAGCCCGTGAATGTACAACAAAAAGGCTTGAAGTCTTGAACAGAAGCAATTTGCACCCAGCCCGCGTTGCTGGTTGACGAGGGCGGCGAGCGACTAAAGCGCTCGAGCCGCCGCGGCTTCCATAACAAGCGATTATAGCGTGAAACGACACATCCCGATCGAGAGCCGAAGGTGAAATATTCCACCACAGCTTCCCTATCTTAACCATAACCCAGGATTAGCTGACTACGCTCAACCTGCAGAAGCTGAATTTCCTGCTGGCTGACTTGTTCGAGCATGAAAATAATATGTTCTGGCTTTAGCAAGTTGCCGTCGCTGCGACAACTCCCGATAAAGCGCAAGACGGCTCTACCTTCGGATGTAGTACCAGAGGCAGAGGTGCTGCTGTCTGCTTTCGGCTCTACAAGTTCTAGTTTGTGCAGCCTTTCGCGTAAATTGACATCCTGCGTCTTTCCCGACTTAGTAGTATGCATCCGCCAAAAAGCCTCGGTTTCCGCGATCGTCTTAACCCAAGCTTCCCAATTGGCATCACGAGCCACGGAGACAGGAGCAGCATTTTCCCGGTCTAATTCGCCATTTTCTGTCAGCGAACCCCCTACAGCGACAGTAATCACGTACTCCGCTGCTTCTAACAACTGGTTAGCAGAAGGAGCCTTGAGATCGATCGACTCAACCTTGTAAATCGGAATATTTTCCGGCAGCTTAGCCACCAACTTTTCCCGAAAACTCTCAACATCGATCGACTCCGTGAGCTCAAAGTCGGCAATTTCCCCTGTGCTGGTAACGCCCAGAGGCAGAGCATTTGCCAGAGAAATCCGAGGGTTCGGGTGAAACCCGCCGGTAAACGAAATCGGCAAATCGGCTCTGCGGACTACTCGATCGAACAATCGAATCAAATCCAAATGACCAACCAAAGCCATATCGCCCACCTTCCCGAACCAAACCCGCACACGCTGTTGCCGCTCCGTATTCGGGACAAACTCCCCAGCAAACTCAGGAATTGGCAGCGCATCCACAACCACATTGTGTCCGAAATCGGTGCCACACACCCCACAGCGCGAACAACCTTCAAAGGAACAGTCGGGAACCGTCGCTGCTTCTAAAGCCTTTTGCAAGTCAATTTTAAGCCAGTTTTTGTCGATCCCCGTATCTAAATGATCCCAAGGCAAAGGTTGATCGAGAGATAGAGAGGGGGAGGGGGAGAGGGGGAGAGGGGGAGAATTGGAAAAATCTTCCTTGATTTCTCTTCCTTCTTCCTTCTTCCTTCTTCCTTCTTCCTTCTTCCTTCTTCCTTCTTCCTTCTCCTCTTCCTTCTCAAAAAGATTCCACTCGCCACTTTCGACTTGGCGGTATTTCCAGGTAAGGCCCGATTCATCTATCGCCTGAGTCCAAGCTTTATAAGCCTGATCCAAGCTTTCCCACCACGCATCCATACCCGCGCCAAGTTCCCAGGCGCGGCGGACTACAGCAGCCAAACGTCTATCGCCCCGTCCGACAAAATCCTCCATTGCCGAAATCCGCACATCAGTGTAATTCACCTTGACGCCGCGCATCCCCCGAAACTCTTCCTTCAGGAGTTTTTGCTTGCGGGAAAACTCAGCAGTAGAAACCGAGTGCCACTGAAAAGGAGTGTGAGGCTTAGGCGTAAAATTAGAAATTGTCAAGTTAAAATTCAGTCCCCGCCTGCCATTGATCCTGCATTCCCTGTGCAGCCAGCGGACTGTTTCGGCGATGCCGAGAACATCAAAATCTGTTTCTCCGGGCAAACCGATCATAAAATACAGCTTGATTTTATCCCAGCCGCGATCGACCGCAGTTTTGACACCCCGAAGCAATTCTTCGTTGGTCAAACCTTTGTTAACGATGTCGCGCATCCGCTGAGTACCAGCTTCCGGCGCAAAAGTCAAACCGCCTTGTCGCGTACCGCCGAGAATGTCGGCAATATTATCGTCGAATCTGTCAACCCGCTGACTGGGTAGAGACAGAGAGATATTTTTATCTTTCAGGCGATTTTTGATTTCCATCCCGACTGCTGGGAGTGCCAGATAGTCGGAACAACTCAGGGAAAGCAGGGAAAACTCGCTATGCCCGGTGGCTTGCATCCCCTGTTCGATCGCCTCTACGACTTGCTGCGGTTCGACATCGCGCGCGGGGCGAGTCAGCATTCCCGGCTGACAGAAGCGACAGCCACGGGTGCATCCCCGGCGGATTTCTACTGTCAGTCTGTCGTGTACTGTCTGGACGTAGGGAACCAGCCCGATCGAATAAGCTGGTATGGGAGTTGCCACGCGGCGCAGAATTCGTTCTGGAACTTGGGGGCGGTTGGGATGAACAGAACCGTCGGCCGCCATATCGTAGAATTGCGGGACGTAGACGCCTGGAATTTGCGCTAAATCCAGCAGCAATGCTTCTCGGCTCAAATTATTTGTTTTGCCTTCTGCCAAAATCAAGCCAATTTCTGGCAGCAACTCTTCTCCATCACCCAAAGCGATGAAGTCAAAAAAGTCAGCGTAGGGTTCGGGGTTAGAAGTTGCTGTTTGCCCGCCAGCAAAAATCAGCGGCATTTGACCGTTTTGGCGATTACTCGCTCTTTCTTGCCAAGTTAGGGGAATGCCGGCTAAATCCAGCATTTCCAGAATGTTTGTGGCTCCGAGTTCGTAGCTGAGGCTGAAGCCCAGAATATCAAATTCTGTGAGCGATCGCCTCGATTCTACGGCAAACAGCGGAGTTTTGGTCGATCGCAGTTTTGCTGCCAAGTCTGGTGCGGGCAAATAAGCTCGATCGCACAACTGTCTCGGCCCTGCGTTCAAAATGTTGTAAAGGATGATGTGCCCCAGATTGGAAGCACCAACTTCATAAACTTCTGGGTAAGTGAGAACCCAGCGCACCAACGCCCCGTCCCAAGGCTTGTGCGTAGATCCCAATTCGTTTCCCAGATAACGAGCAGGCTGATTAATGTCTGCTGTAAGTAATTCTTCGACTTTTACTGCCACGGCTCGACTCGCTAAATATTTGCGACTCTTAAGCAGCCTACCTTAAAATCTGCCAACACGCCAATGACAGTCGTCTGTCTTTTCGGGCTTTTAACCGAATGTGCTGTGTTTTGTGACCTGTTCTCGTCGCCCCGGAGGCTCTATCAGTGTTGTTTTACGCAGGAGTTTTCTGCTTCAAAGCTATCGACATTTTCAAATATCTCAAACACTTGATCGAGTTGGCTGAGTTCCAGAATCATCTTAATGCCGGGGGATACCGAGCAAATACTAAACCTACGCCCCATTTTTTTCGCCTGCTTCAGGCCCGAAACCAATGCCATCAAACCGGCACTGTCAATAAATGTTACTGCACCCAAATCTACGAGTACCGCTACCACTCCAGGGGCTGCAATTGCTGTCGCTAGTTGTACGCCGAATTCTCCGCAGGTGGCTGCATTCAGGTAGTCTAGGGGTCGAATCACCGTAATTGGTTTATGGGCAAGAAGTGTCTGCATATGTCAAACCTATGATTGCTACGTATTTTCAACTACTGCGCTGGACGGATGTAAGCCTAAACCTACTTGATGACTCTGAGCCTAACTTAATCTCAGGCAAACTGACCAGTTCTTTTCAGTAATTTTACTGAATCTTTATTTATTGACTCTTTTTTATGAAATTTTGTGTAAGATTTGGGCAGGAAACGTAAGCTACTATACTATTTTTTATTAATGCCAGCAGGTTAATCTTAGTAACTCTAAAAATTGCGATCGACTTTGCCCTAGCTGTTAGATAAAACTGAACAATGTAATTTAAATCACTTATTAGTTCTGATCTAGATCACCTATTTGCTCGACACTTCAGAGGAAAATTAAACTGTACGGAGTTCTCCGACTTACTATGCAAGCAACTCATGCTATTCGTCAACTTGTAGAAAAAGCCCTCTACATTAAGCAGTTGACGCCTGACATTGAAAACGAAATCAACTACGAGCTTACCCGTTTGGGGTACATCTCGGATATTGATTATGAGGCTTTAGAGTTATTAATGGATGAAATGGATGCCGGCCGGGTGCAATTGGTATCTAGCCGTCGATAGTGGAAAGCGGGCAACCAGTCCACATCCAAGAACAAAAAAATCCTTGCACGGCGGGCAATAGAGGAGTGTTAGAAGCATTTACGCCGGCCGAATATTTTTCTAATGAAGCATCTCGTTGCTGAACTTGATATTTAAGGAGATGCTGTTAAAGGCGATCGTCCGTGCACCTCTACTCAAAAGCTAAAAACTTTGACTTAAATTAAATTTATAACTTTTGGGGTATGACAAATTAGGTTAGTTGTAACTAAGAGTCATGCTTAATGAAGCAGCTAATTGCTGAACTTGATATGTGAGGAAATAGTGTTAAGGGCGATCGTCCCTGCACCTCATACAATTTTAGATTTTAGATTTTAGATTTTAGATTTTAGAAGTCGGACTACTGAGGGTTATCAGGGTTTGGATCGCCGGCTGATAGTTGCATTGTTTTTTGAGACTGCTATCAGTATCAAAAACTACCAACTTTGAGCGAAATTAAATTTCTAACTTTTGGGCATTGACAAATTAGCTCTAGTTCAGATTATAGTCATTTCAAATAAGTATGAGACACTCTTTATGCACAATAAGCACGAATAACTTCATCAAGAGATGTGCCA
>NZ_JAUBUR010000114.1:0-1053 GCF_036705485.1 Microcoleus sp. AT9b-C3
TCGGAAGTGCGTGCCGTGCGTCCGCCCGAGCCCTACAAGGGCAAGGGCATCCGCTATGCGGATGAGAAGGTCGTGATCAAGGAAACCAAGAAGAAATAAGGAGTCCGATCATGCTGACCAAGAAAGAACAACGCCTGCGTCGCGCCCGCCAGACGCGCATCCGGATCGCCCAGCAGGGCGCCGTGCGCCTGACGGTGAACCGCACCAACCTGCACATCTACGCCAACGTGATCTCGGCCGACGGCGGCCGCGTGCTCGCCTCTGCCTCCACGGCCGAGAAGGAAGTGCGCGCGCAGCTGGGCGCATCGGGCAAGGGCGGCAACGCCGCTGCCGCCGCGATCATCGGCAAGCGCATCGCCGAGAAGGCCAAGGCCGCTGGTATCGAGAAGGTCGCGTTCGATCGCGCCGGCTTCGCCTACCACGGTCGCGTCAAGGCCCTTGCAGACGCCGCCCGCGAGGCCGGCCTGCAGTTCTGATGAAACGGGAAACACGACATGGCTAAGTTTCAGGCAAACATCAAGAACGAAGCGAACGAGGACGGTCTTCGCGAGAAGATGATCGCGATCAACCGCGTGACCAAGGTGGTCAAGGGCGGTCGCATCCTCGGTTTCGCTGCACTCACAGTCGTCGGTGACGGCGATGGCCGCGTGGGCATGGGCAAGGGCAAGGCGCGTGAAGTGCCGGTGGCCGTGCAGAAGGCCATGGAGCAGGCCCGCCGCAACATGATCAAGGTGTCGCTGCGCGACGGCAGCCTGCACCACGCGGTGCACGGCGAGCACGGTGCTTCGAACGTCATGATGCTGCCGGCCGTCAAGGGTACCGGCATCATCGCCGGCGGCCCGATGCGCGCCGTCTTCGAAGTGCTGGGCGTGACCGACGTCGTGGCCAAGAGCCACGGCTCGAGCAACCCCTACAACCTGGTGCGCGCCACGCTGGACGCACTCGAGAAGTCCACCACCCCGGCCGAAGTCGCAGCCAAGCGCGGCAAGACGGTCGAGGAAATCCTGGGCTGAGAGGAATCACCATGAGCAACACGAACACCGTCACGGTCAA
>NZ_JAUBUR010000066.1:0-16519 GCF_036705485.1 Microcoleus sp. AT9b-C3
TGGCACATCTCTTGATGAAGTTATTCGTGCTTATTGTGCATAAAGAGTGTCTCATACTTATTTGAAATGACTATACATCCCAAACAACTATTGCGATTACTTTTTTAGTCATGAACCTTGTTGCAGGATTCAAAAGGTTATTGTGGCTTTTTTTGTGTCAATTTTCGTCAATAACCAGTGGCGAGCGAGGGGTGATTATAAAAGCTTATGTTCTCGACCAGGAATTCAAACAAAAACTTAACTTATCTGCTTCCTTGAATCAGCGAGCTTGAGCTTGGGGAGCCAAACTTTACTTATTCAGCAAGCCCTAAGTAGACAATATCTATAATTCTTGGAAGAGCATATATATTGGAGGCGTTATCTGTAGTCGGCATTTAGAGAATTGGTATAAGGCGCGGTTAGTCTAAACTTCAGTAAGTACGAGAAGTAAGTATTTAACAATTTTTCATCTACTGGTGGACAGCTAACGCTGCTACCAGCTAAACAATCGATCGCCTTCTGAGAATCAAAGCAAATACTTAAAACTCTGACTGTCTGTAAAGATACGGCTTCATCAGAGAAAAGGCTGACCAGTGGATGCAAAGCATTTTCTGTTGAATTTTCAACCGATTTTAATAACTCAAAGTTCCATTGTTTATGAGGAATGCGTTCGAGTGAGTAGCCAAGAGAACGAATGAAATCGGAAAGCTGATTCCAAGAAATGGGGTGAGGGTTAACTAAATGAAAAGCTTTCCCGACTAATTCTTTTTGTTTGGATAAGTGAACGATCGCTTGGCTAACATAATCCACAGGAGTCATGTCTACCATGATGTCTAAATCAGGTGTTTTTCCCATTTGAATGCAGCCTATAAGCATTCTGCGGAGCAGATCGGCAGTATTGCAAATACCCGTTTGGCTGTCTCCTGAGATAAATCCCGGTCTATAAATATAAACGGGTAGCCCTCGAGAATAGGCAGTCATAACTAATTTTTCAGCTACCCATTTACTTTGATCGTAACCTTCAGAAAGACTTTCACTATCAGGTAGTTCGTCTTGTTCTCTAACTATTGTATTTGGCTCGTAAGTATCTGAGGAAAATACGCCAATGGTAGAAACGAAATGCACGGGTTTTACTTTGATAATGCAGGCTAATCTCAAAACTTCCTGCGTACTGAGAACGTTTACCGCTTTCAATTCAGAGTATGGATAAATCAGATTTGTTGATGCACCATTATGGTAAATTACATCAATTTCACTTGCCAATGTGTAAAATTCCTTTGATGTAAGTCCTAAGAATGGTTGAGATAAATCTCCTAAAATTGGAATGATGCGGTTGCTGATAGGTTGGTTATAAAGTAAGTAGCGTTCTAGACTTTTTTGGATTTTCTCAATACCTTGTTCGAGATTGGATGCTCTTACCAGACAATAAATATTTGCCTGCGTTTGGTTTAGTAATTCATTAAGTAAGTGAGTACCGAGAAATCCAGTTGATCCTGTTAATAAGATATGGGATGGTTCTTTATCCCATTCTAAATTAATATTTTCAGGAGAGATGGTAGAATCTAAGATTGCTTCCGCATTTAGGTCGATCGTTTCTTCTTGCGGTGATGTAGAAGTGGAATCTGTCTGACTAGCGAGAGCGATCGCATCCGCAATTCCAGCAATAGTCGGTACTTCAAAGAATTGTCGCAACGATACTTTAACCTGAAAAGCATCTCTCACTTTAAACATTAAGTGAGTAACTTTTAAAGAATGGCCGCCCAAATCGAAAAAGCGATCGTAAATGCCAACTAGATCGATACCGAGAATCTTTTTCCAAATTTCAGCTAACTTTTCTTCCACAGGAGTACGAGGCGCAATGAATGCTGTTTCTAGTTCTTCTCGATTTCCTTCTGGCGCTGGTAAGATTCGTCGATTTACTTTTCCAGAAGGAGTTAAAGGCAGTGCTTCTAAAAATACAAAAGCATTAGGAATCATGTATTCAGGCAACTTTTCTTGCAAAAAGTGCCGCAGTTCGTTGGCAGAAGATGCTAACTCTTTGGAGGCAACTACATAAGCAACTAAACGCTTGTCGCCTGGTATATCTTCCCTAACAATAACAACAGCTTCTGCTACGTTTGGGTGTTGTGCCAAAGCAGTTGCGATCTCTCCTAACTCAATCCGAAAGCCGCGAATTTTTACTTGGTCGTCAATTCGACCCATATACTCGATGTTACCATCTGCTAAATAGCGGGCTAGATCGCCAGTTTTGTACAGTTTTGAGTTTTGAGTTTTGAGTTTTGAGTTTTCTTTTAATTCAGAACTCAAAACTAAGAACTCATCAATATTTAAGAAGGGGTTTTCAATAAACCGTTGGGATGTTAAATCTGGTCGGTTGATATAACCATTGGCTAAACTAACACCACCGATGTAAATTTGTCCTGGAATACCAATAGGTACTGGTTGTAATTGTGAATCGAGGATGTGGATTTGAGCATTGGCAATAGGACGACCGATAGAAGGCAATTTAGGCCAGTTTTCAGGCGAACCAGTGAGAGTAAATGCCGTTACGACATGACTTTCAGAAGGGCCATATTGATTGTGTAAAGTGCAATCTTTTAGCTGACTAAACCAATTGACGATCGCTCTACTAATTTGTAACTGTTCGCCAGCCGTAATAATTTCTCGCAAATTAACAGGTAATACTCCTCCTTCTTCAGCAACCTCAGCTAGATGCTGAAGGGCAATAAAAGGAAGAAATAAACGTTCGATCGCTTCATTTTGGAGAAGTTGCAATAAAGCTACTGCATCTTTCCGAATAATGTCTGAAATTAACACCAGAGTACCGCCAGAACACCAACTGGAAAAACACTCTTGAAAAGAAACATCAAAACTAATTGGGGCAAATTGGAGGGTTTTAGTAGCAGGAAAAGCGAAATTTTGTAATTGCCAATCGATCAGATTCACTAGGGGACGGTGATTCATTGCAACCCCTTTAGGTTTGCCTGTAGAACCTGATGTATAGATAACGTAAGCTAAATCGTCGGGCAATACGGCTGTGGAGGGGTTATCTTGTGGGCGTTGGGCGATCGATTTCCAGCCCCTATCTAAACAGATTGCTGGTATCCCATACTCTAACAGTGGCGGCAATAAACTTACCTGAGTTAGCACTACTGGAACTTGGGCATTTTCCAGCATATAAGCTATCCGTTCTTGCGGATAAGCTGGGTCGAGAGGCAAGTAAGCCGCACCTGCTTTTAGGATGCCCAAAAGTCCGATCGCCATTTCCAGCGATCGTTCTACGCAGATACCAACTACTGCATCTGGGACAACTCCTAGCGATCGTAAATGATGAGCTAATTGATTCGCCCGTTGATTCAACTCCCGATAAGTGAGTTGTTTCCCTTCAAAGATAACTGCTACCGCATCGGGAGTTCGTTCTACTTGAGTTTCAAATAACTGGTGAACGCACTTATTATGCGAATAATTTGCCTCAGTAGCATTCCAATTTATTAACTGCTTTTGTTCGGTAATAGGTAACAAAGACAACTTCGATATGGACTGGTTCGGATTGGCAACAATACTTTCTAATAAAGTGAGAAAATGCCCAACCATCCGGGAAATAGTGGCGGCATCAAATAAGTCGGTATCGTACTCAAAACGACCGATAATTCCTTCCGTGTTTTCTTCTAATTGGAGAAACAAATCGCACTTTGACGTACCGATATGAATGTTCATCTGGTTAAGTTGCCAATCTTTAGAATCCAAGGTTGCAATTGGTGGTTCCAAAATAAACAGGACTTGAAATAATGGATTCTGACCCAGCTTTCTTTCTGGTTGAAGTTCTTCCACCAAATTCTCGAATGGCAATTCTTGGTGAGCATAAGCTCCTAAAGCTACGTCTCTTTCTCTGGAAAGTAACTGTCGGAAACTGGGGAACCCAGAAAGGTCAGTACGCAGGATAAGCGTATTGAGGAAGTATCCAATTAATCCTTCTATCTCCGGTCGGTTGCGCCCAGCGGTAACAGTAGCGACAGGAATATCTTCTTGTCCCGAATAGCGGTAGAGCAAGATTTTGAATACCGCCATTAATGTCATGAATAAAGTGACTTCTTCCTGACGTGAAAGAGCTTTCAACGCCTCAGTTAAACTCTTGGAAAGTGCCAGAGTTTGCATTGCACCCCGAAACTTTTGAACTGGCGGTCTTGGACGATCGGTGGGCAAATTTAGCGGAGACAAATATGCCAATTGTTGCTTCCAGTAAGCTAGCTGTGGCTTCAGTAATTCTACTGGTAATTGTTGCCGCTGCCAGTAGGCAAAGTCGGCATATTGAACGGTTAATTCTGGCAGGGATGAGGGTTTGCGATCGCGAATAGCTTCGTAGAGTGTCACCACTTCGGGAAATAGCACGCTGTATAGAGAAACGCCATCTAAAATAATGTGATGTGCGGTTATGTATAGTCTATAATCCGTGTCGTTAAGCTGGATTAGAGTAGCTCGCAACAACAAGTCAGAGGTGAGATTAAAAGGTTGTTTTGCCTTTTCTTTGACTAACCGCAAAGCTTCCGTTTCGCGATCACATTCTGATGCTATTTCTTGAAGGTTAATTAATGGCAGGGGTAAATAGCAACTTGGCCGGACAACCCGAATAGGTTGCTCATCGACGACAGAAAAGTTAGTTCGCAGAATTTCGTGGCGATCGATAATTTGGTGGAAACTTTGTTCTAATGCTAATCGATCGATCGAACTCGGTAAGTAAATCGTAAAGTGTTCGTTATAAAAAGGATTATCCGGTTCCACTTGTGCCAAAAACCACAACTGTTGTTCGCCAAAAGAGAGAGGCAAATTCTGGTTGCGGTCAATCACTTCGATTGGAGAAAGTGGCAACCTTGAGTTTGTTTTAAGTTCTGTTTCTATTTGTTGGGCTAATTCGGCTATTGTGGGGGATTCAAACAAAGAACGTAAGGACAATTCTATTTCAAGCATATTTCGGATGCGAGAAATAACTTGAGCAGCTAGTAACGAGTGTCCTCCGCATTCCAAAAAATTGTCATGAATCCCAATTCGCTCTAATCCTAAAATTTCTGCCCAAATTCTTACCAGCACTTCTTCAATCGGAGTGCGAGGAGAAACAAAAGGCATTAAATCAAACTCTCGTTCCAGTTCTAAAACATCTGCGTTATCTACAGGCTCGGTTACAGATTCAATATTGTTATTTGGCCGTTCATTTATAATTTTTCTTGGTGAAGGTAGCGCTTGACGATCCACCTTTCCGTTAGGAGTTAGCGGTAATTTTTTCAGGATAACAAAGTTAGAAGGCACCATATATTCGGGCAACTTCTGTTTCAAAAACTTGCGGAGGTTACGGCTAACGGTGCGTTGCAAAACTTTCAAAAGCTTCTGTTTTTCCACGAGATAATCAACGCTAGCTTGGAGGGTCGTTTGCTGCGTTGACGTTAGCTCAAACTGAATCCCAATTCGCTGTTCTTCTTGCCATACTACTTTACCTTCTACCCACAAAAATTGAGAATTTTCTGGTAGCTGTAGGTGCAAGCGGACGCGATTATCTCGATCTAAAATTTCTGTCATTCCTACTAAGCTAATACCACCTATTGAAATGTCTTCTGTGGTTACTTCTATAGTACGATTCCCATCAAATTCAACCAAGCAAGGACTTTGATAAGGTATCCGTTCCGGTATGAGATTAGAGACGATGTAGGCGACTAAATGCTTGTCACCCGGTACGTCTTCGCGTGCGATCGCAACGGCTTGTTGCACATCAGGATGTTGTTGCAGTGATGCTTCAATTTCTCCTAATTCGATGCGGAAGCCGCGAATTTTCACTTGGTGGTCGATGCGACCCAAAAATTCGATATTGCCGTCAGGTAAGTAACGGGCTAAGTCACCAGTTTTATAGAGGCGAGAACCTGATTCGTTGCTAAAGGGGTTGGGAATAAAGCGATCGGCAGTTAGTTCGGGTCGGTTGAGGTAGCCCCGTGCTAAACCAGCACCGCCAATGTATAGCTCTCCGGGAACACCGCTCGGGACAAGCTGTTTTTGGGCATCTAGAATATAGACCTGCGTGTTGGCAATGGGCCGACCGATGGGGGGTGGCTCGTTACCCCCTTTTTTCACTAAAGTATATGTGGAATAGGTGGTGTCTTCGGAAGGACCATAAAGGTTGAAGACCTTTTGCACTGTGTTGTGTTCATACACCTGCTGTACGAGTTTATTGGGAAGGGGTTCACCCGCCAGGTTGACGGTGCGGACAGAAGAAGGTATGCCGTCCATTCTCAATAACTCAGCGATCGCAGAGGGAACTGTATTGATCAGAGTGACATCTAGAGCGGCGGACAATGCGGGCAAATGCAATGCGTTCTCTGCCAGAATGACTTTGCCACCCCAGCTTAGGGGAACAAACAGCTCGAAGACTGACAGATCAAAGCAAATAGAGGTTGAAGCCAAAACTCCAGCAAGATCGTCTGGATTAAAGACTTGTTTTGCCCAATCCAACAGAGCAACTGCATTGCGATGCTCGATAGCCACTCCCTTGGGCTTACCAGTAGAGCCCGAGGTGTAAATGACATAAGCAAGGTTATCGAGCTTCACCTCACTGATTAAATTTGCCTCGCTCTGTCGCTCAATAATTTCCCAATCTGTATCTAGGCAAACGATACGTGCTTGATGTTTGGGAAGAGATTTCACCAACCGCGCCTGAGTCAGCAGCACTGGCACTGAGGAGTCTTCTAACATGAAGGCCAAGCGCTCGTGTGGATACGTTGGGTCGAGAGCAACATAAGCACCACCAGCTTTGAGAATTCCCAAGATTCCCACAATCATGTCAAAGGAACGTTCGACGCAGATGCCTACTAACACTTCTGGCCTTACTCCGATTGATCGCAGGTAATGCGCCAACTGATTCGCTTTTACATTCAGCTCTCGGTAAGTTAAATTTTTTCCTTCAAAAACCACCGCCACCGCATCCGGTGTACGCTCTACTTGAGATTCAAACAGTTGATGAATAGATCCACCTTTCAAACGATCGGACATTTGATGCTTCCTCTAAGTAATTATACTACGTGACTGATTGTAAGAAGCGATTATCTAGAACTTTCTGTCTGAAACAATGCTCAATTAAAAGCCTTTGTGTTTAGCGAAAAGCTTGACAGGTTCGAGCTAAGTTTAAAGCTTACTCTTCTGTCCGCTATTTTTTTGCTCAGTGCTACTAAATATAGGTTACTCCAAATTGAAAAAAAATCACAAATTTAGGAGCGATCCTAAACTATTTACTACCTTCAGAATCAACCAAATAAAATCTACACTAGGGAGCTTGACTTTTGGCGATTTTGCTGATTTACGGGAATCTCAATTATGAACTCCGCACCTTGACCTGGTGCTGAAACGCAGTTCAATTGTCCGCCATGTTTTTCAACCACAATTTGATAACTAATAGACAACCCCAAACCCGTTCCAGAACCAACGGGTTTGGTTGTGAAGAATGGGTCAAATAGTTTACTACGCACTTCTTCTGTTACGCCAGTTCCCTTGTCAGCAATGCGTATTCTTATCCAATCGCAATCTATTACTTCAGTCACGATAATAATTGTGCTAGAGTTTTCCTTAATTTGTGTTTGTAGCCGATGGCGATCTTCTAACGCATCGATCGCATTAGTAAGAATGTTCATAAATACTTGGTTTAATTGACCTGGGTAACACTCTACTAAGGGCAGTTTTCCATAGTTTTTAATTACCTGAATCGCTGAATGAACCGCCTTTTTATTCAAACGGTTTTGCAAAATTAGCAGCGTACTTTCAATACCCTCATGTATATCTACTGATTTCATATCTGCTTCATCTAAACGGGAAAAATTTCTGAGTGACAAAACGATTTCGCGAATACGGGTTGCTCCCAGTTGCATTGAAGAAAACAATTTAGGTAAATCTTCCAATAAGTATTCCAACTCAATTTCTTCAATATAATTTTGAATTTCTGATTGAGGACTATGATTGCTGTGTTGGTAGAGATCGATTAAATGTAATAATTGTTCGCTATATTCCTTAGCGTGGTTTAAATTACCATAAATAAAGTTAACCGGATTGTTAATTTCGTGAGCAACACCAGCAACTAATTGTCCCAAACTAGACATTTTTTCAGTTTGAATAATTTGTGCTTGAGCTTGCCTTAGTTCATCCAAAGCTTTTTGTAATTTAATTGCTTGGTCTTTTAATTTATGATTTTTTTCGCTTAGTTCAAATGTGCGTTCTTCCACATTTTCTTCTAGCGTGCGGCTGTATTCTTCTAAATTTTTATAAAGCAAAGCATTTTCTAAAGAAATAACTATTTGTGTAGAAAGAATTTTAACGATTTCTAAACGAGCAGGTGTAAATGCCCCAACAGTTAAATTATTCTCCAAATAAATTATGCCAATAAGTTTATTTTGATTAATAACTGGAGCACATAAAATGGATTTAACTTTAACCTTAATGATATACGGATCTTCGACAAATATTCCCTCTTTTGAGGCATTATTTAAAACAATATTCTCTTTAGTTCTGGCTACGTAATTTATTAAAGAAACTGGTAAATTTTTGCTATTTTCTATAGATGTTGATGTCCACAAAGTTATTTGTTCTTGTTCTACAGTACCAGTTGCTTTGAGCGTTAAAACACCATCAGTTTCTAAAACAAGGCAGCTAGTTTGAGCGCCAGCATTTTCCATTAAAACTTTTAGTAATTTATCCAAAAACTTATCAAGTACAATTTCGCCCGCAAGAGCTTGCGATGCTTTAATTATAGTCGCTAAGTCTAAAACATCGGTTTTAGTTCCTAAGCTTGCAGAACTTGTGGTAACAGTTAGTTCTCGACTAGAAGTTTCATTAGAGGTTAAAGATATTAATTGCGGGTATTTTGATTCCAAATCTTTAATTTTTGCTATTGCTCCCCAACGAACATAGCAATAGTATGACTCTACTAAATATGTTTGAGCTATTTTTTCTCTTCCAAGACTGCGATAAAATTCTGCTGCTTTTTCATTCGCCAATGCTTCTTCGTGAATATAACCTTGCTCTTTGGCTCCTTGAATTGCTAGATCGTAATATTCCATTGCTGGCAGTATATGCCCTAAAATTTTAGCTTTTTCTGCTTCTACTAAATAATATTTGTGTTCGTAATTCATCGGAGCATATAACGACCATTTTTTTAATTTTATTTGGTTTAATTCCACTTGTTGTAGGTCTATATCTCGCTCAATTTCTCCTATCGTTGAACATTGTGCAAGTAGAATCATAGAATAGTAAAAATTTTGTTCGCTTGTATGTAGTAGACCGGCCAAATAACCAGAATATTGCTCGGCTAGCTTTGCATAACTAACTGCTTCTGCGTAATTTTGAAGTAAATATAAAAATATTGATTTGGAAAGATACGTAGCAAAAAGTAATGCACCATTATTCGATTCAATAAAACTAGCTAGCATTACTTCTTCATCGAATAAATTACCGAGCGCTCTACATTCATTGTCGGTCTTATTTAAAAGTCTCAAAACTAATTGTCGCCAAATTGTAATAAAAACGCTCAAGTAATTTTGTTTTAAATTAACTAATAAGTTTGTGTAAATAGTTTGTTTAGCACAGACTTCATTTAGATGCTCGCCTACAAAAAAAGGATAAACTGAAGTGTAAATAGCTGCGTAACCAGCATACTCTAAATCACCACTCTCTAAACCATATTGAACAGTTTCTTGTAAAGGTTCTATGGTTTCTCTAACATGGCTTACCCAAGGTTTGATATGACCATAAAATACTTCAAATACTTTAGCTTTAACTTCTTTGGTCTTCAATTTATCCACTAAATTTATTCCTAATTTACCGAACTGATATCCACGTTCAATGTTGTCTATTGAAGTACAAAGGAGCAAGCCATGAAAAGTATAAGCGAAAGCAGATAGTGCTGAATTTCCATATCTAATACAAATAGTGACCATCGTAAACACGATCGGTGCTAAAAGTGCTGGATTCATTACAAAGGCAGGAGTTATCGCTTTAACTAATATTCGCATAGCTGCAAGTTTATCAGGGTCAGTCATTTCTGGTAAATTGCTTAAATTACCACTATCTAATTCTTCAGGCAATTTTTCAACTAAAGGTTCTCCTAGCATTTCCAGCACTAACAACGATGTGTCAAGTGCTGCTTGCATCTGATTGAGAGAAATATAAAATTGAATTTTTATTTCGTATGTTTTTACTTTTTCTAAAAGCGAAGTAGCTTGTTTTAAAATAAAATCCCCAAGGGAAGTTGATTTTTCAAAGTTACCATTTAAATATTCTACTTCGACTGATTCTATATGCAGAGAAAAAGTTAATTCATAATTCCTATGCCAGCTATCTTCAGCAAGTAATTCTAGTCCGAAATTTAAGTATCTCTGCGCGAGTTCATAAGCTGCTGCTGCCTTTGCTTTTCGCGCAGATAACAGATTTAACTCAGCTAGCTCTTGTTTAAATTTTTCACTTTGAATTAAATCTGTAGCGATATTTAAGTGATTAACAATATCAAAAACTTTATCTTCTATTTCTGTTGTTTGAGTATTCTTTAGCAATAGTTGACCGACTTTTAAATGAAGTTCTTTTTTTTGCTGTGCTGGAATCAAAGAATAAGCGGCTTGTTGAACGCGATCATGCAAAAATTTATACTCAATATTTAGAGATAAATTACTTTGATTTTCGGACTCATCAACTAATGTTAAGTTTGTATTTAAAACATTAACTAAAGGAATTTTATAAGCACCGCTCAAAGGGAAAATTAAATCTTCTTGAAGTGCTTGCCAAAGCTCTGTTGCGGTAGATGATAAAGATTTTTCATTGACTATTGCTAGCTCGTTTAATGTAAATGTATTACCAATACAAGCTGCTACTTTTAAAACATTTTGCGTAAAACTAGGAAGTTGTTCAATTTTGTTAACCATTAATTCAACAACATTATCCGTAATTATTACTTGTTTAATTTGCTGAATATCCCACTGCCAATAACCAGCATTCAAATCGAATGAAAGTAGGTTTTTTTGGTAGAATGTTTTAAGTATTTGAGTTACAAAAAAGGGATTGCCAGCCGTTTTGTTAAAGACTATTTCTGCTAAAGGTAAGGCTATTTCTAATTCGCAGTGAAGCGTGTCTGCAATTAATTCATTAACTTGAACAGTATTTAAAGGTTGTATATCGATCTGATTTACTTTAACTCCCGCTTTTTGAATTTCATTCAAAAGCAAAGTCAATGAATGAGTTTCGTTTACCTCGTTATCTCGGTAAGCTCCAATTAATAAAAAGTATTGACTATCTAATGACATCATTAGTAGCTGGAGTAATTTTAATGAGGCAGAATCAACCCACTGTAAATCATCTATGAAAAGAACTAAAGGATGTTTTTTACTGGTTAAAACACCCACAAACTTTTGAAATACTAAATAAAATCGATTTTGTGATTCTCCAGATTCTAATTGAGGAACAGGTGGTTGCTGCCCAATAATTAATTCTACTTCAGGAATGACTTCAATAATAACTCTGCCATTTGTACCCAAAGCTTTTAATAACTTATTTTTCCAAACTTCGACTTTTTCTTTACTTTCCGTTAATAGCTGTCGAATCAAGTCCTGAAAAGCTTGAATCATTGCAGCATAAGGAATGCCGCGTTTAAATTGATCGCATTTTCCTGAAGTAAAATAACCCTTTGACCGCACAATTTGTCTATCGATTTCATTAATCAAGGCTGTCTTGCCGATTCCTGAATAACCGGAAACAAGTATCATCTCACTCGTACCTTGACTGGTTCTTTCAAAAGCAGAGTTTAGGGTAGCAATTTCTAGAGCGCGACCATAAAGCTTTTGGGGTATTTGAAATTTAGCAAAAACATCATGCTGACCGAGAATGAAATTTTTAATTCTTCCATTGGTTTGTAACTGAGTTAAACACGCTTCCAAATCTGCCTTAATTCCATAAGCACTTTGATATCTATCCTCAGCAGTTTTGGCTAATAATTTCATCACGATATCAGATACTACTTTCGGGATAGTTGGATCTAGTTCATGCGGTAAAGCGGGTATTTTGGCAATATGACTGTGAACGAGTTCCATCGCATCTCTAGTTTGAAATGGCAACTGTCTAGTCAGCATTTCATAAAATGTGACACCCAAAGAATAAAAGTCAGTACGATAATCAATCGCGCGATTCATCCTACCAGTTTGCTCTGGGGACATATAAGCCAAAGTTCCTTCTAATCGATCGGGATTGCTGGCCAGATATTTTTCTTGCATCAGAAGTGATGCAATTGAAAAATCTGCGATCTTTATTTTTAATGTTCGCTCGTTAATAATGATGTTATCGGGCTTGATATCTTTGTGTATAATATTTACTCTATGTACTTCTTCTAAAGCTTTAGTTAATCCAATTGATATTTGCAAAAATACAGATAAATCTATAAATTTACCCGCTCGAAGAAATTTTTTCAGTGAATTACCACTAAAATCTTCTAAAACTAGAGCTATATAATTGTTAGATTTTTCTATGCTATAAGCTTTGATAATGCCTTCTGAGTCTAAGTCTTTTATCAATTCATACTGATGTTTAAATACATAAATGTCTTGATTGGAAGGATATGCCTTTTTAAGGATTTTAATAATAACGGGTTGACGATCTCGAATTCTCCGCGCTCTATAAACCAGGGTTATCAAACTCTCGTGAATTTTTTCTAAATATTCATAACCTGCAATAATAAACATGGCTTTTTCCTAGGTGTCAGCAGAAAGTTTATAATTTTTATAATTGTAATTGATTTATCTTAGTGTTGCATCAGTAATTTTACAGGTTTGAGCCTGCAACTTAAATATAATTTAACATGAGTTCGATGGAGTCTGATCGCTTGCTTGATATAGTGGAGGCGAGGGCGCTCGCTTCATTGACGGGTTCTGCGAGAGTGGGGGCTTCCTTTATTTTTGCTGGCATCAAATTTCAAATGTTGAGGGCATTAATAATAAGTTAAAACTGTTAAAATGTAGTAAATTCGGGTTTGGAAATTTTAAAAAAGTTGAAATCCGATCTTTTCTTTTTTGGCATTTTCCTAAAGATATAGCACTTCTTCAATTGAGAATAGTTCTTAACGAACCACTTTGCTCTCCAACACTCAGCCAGACGAAGCTGGATTTTTTTAGCTTTGTACCACTCCTCTATCTGAGCTGGTCTCTGAGCTTGCTTTAGGAGGTCATCGCTGGGCAAGCTGGCTCTACGTTGGGTTATTTGCTCGCCTATTTCAGGGTTTTTTCGATTCATTAGGTAACTGGGAGTAAAGTGGGAAAAACAGAGCCAAAGTAGCTCCGGTCGTTTACTGCCCCATTGTAATCCCTAATTTCAGATCCGGATTATTTGCCCACCGCTCCGCTACGTGAGTATAAATAGAAGTCGTCCTGGGAATTTTATGCCCCAACAGGTCTTGCACTTGCCACAGTTTGACCCCAGCTCGTAGCGCCAGCGTTCCCGCCGTATGTCTCAAACTGTGGGTCGATATCGTGCGCTCCGGCTTGTGTTTCAGCCCTGCTTCCAAATATAGCGGAAACTATAGCACCTAGTGGTATCCCTTGTTCTCTGTGAAAGAGAGGAATAAAAAGTTCCTAGCATAACAAAAAAGTAAATAGAAAAAAACCCACTCATTACTTTGTTGACCGTTCTCATATTACAACCTTTCCTGACTCTAATTATGCTTGATATGTAACCAAATGATTAACAAACATTCATAGCTCGCCATGCCTGTGGCAATCAAGTCTCTACCAGCTTTGTTGATAACCCCGCCCAATCGCCACCGGGAGTCACCCCAACAATGTAAGCATCGATGCTGACGCTGCCTACTTGGTAAACCTGCAACTGCAATAGGTTTTGCTTCAACACGCTAACCAAGTTCTGAAAGCGTTTTGCCGTTTCCCGTTCATCCTGCTCGTGCCAATCTTCTTCTTGAGTGCTGACCTCAAAGAAATCCTCAACGCTTACTACTTCGATCAGAGCATCGGGTGGATGTTCGACCAGTTGCAGCAACTTCGCCTGGGTGAGTTCTCCCTGTGCCTGCCAGCTAATGACCTCGAAGGGAGCATCGGTTTCGCTGAGAAAGAACAAACCTTCAGAAGCTTGTTTGAGTTTGGTGGCGATCGAGTCAGTCATGGGGGCGGTGGTTGTGTCAGCTTTACTGTGAGTATACGGTTGTTGTTCGCTGAAACTAAGGACTTTTTGGGTATCCGCTCAATAAATCGGGGTAAATCGCTCAATGATGAGCCTCAAACATCGCAAAATCGTTCCCAACAATGTAGTCTACCCCGATTTATTGAGCGGATACCTTTTTGGCACATTCGGATCTTCAAGGGCGGGTTGACAGCGGTAATGATTCGCCACCCCGAATCTCGCTAATTCTCAATCGAGCGCTATCTGTCACCACATCCATACAAGCACAACCATATCCATAATAACCATTCGTTTTGACGTACTCTTTCTCGTTATAGGTAGGTAGATTATCCATTCCTTTAGCTTCATATCCCCCTTGCATCGAGATAATCCAACGACCCTCTTTGTCTATTAAATACCAATTTCGAGGCGTGGGATTGAACAACCACCCGCACCTAGTTTCAACCGCATTAGCAGAAAGGGTAACAATAAAAAGAGATGAAATAATAACAGATACAAACAAGTTTTTCTTCATAAATTTACGTTTATTTAGTTTTTACTCACTTATAACAAACTCATCAGCACTGATAGGCGATCGCGATCGTTATTTTCAACCAAATCTCCGATTTTTTCAGCAAAGTGGAGAAAGGCCTTATCAGTAAAGAATAAAGCGTCTTTAAGGACAGCAAAACTTTTCTGTTAGCTAGCTATCCCATACCTCTGGAAGAGACGCTAAGCCACAACAATTGTTTGACCGCTGGTTAAACTGCTGAAGTCATAGGTTGTGCTACCAGCTATTAGTTTTTCAAACTCGGAAGTTTTTATAGTGCCGCCACTACTCGTAAAACTCACCGCTGTCCCCGATATTTCAACGGTATAGCTGCCTGACGTTAATTCCAGCGAGTCTTCGTCCTTCCCTGCATACAAAGTACCGTAACCAAAACCCCTGATATAGTCTGTACCTTTTCCTAAAAATATGTTGCCCAAGTTAGAAAAGCTGCTATCAGTAATGATGGAGTCCGCGCCCTTACCAGTATTAATGGTACCGCTGTTGGAGATTGTCGGGCCAAAACGATTATCAGTCCTAATGCCAATGATTGTATCGTTGCCATCGCCAGTATTGATGGTGCCGGTATTGGAGATGGCGATGCTGTAAGTGCTAGTGCCAGTGATTGTATCGTTGCCATCCCCGGTATTGATGGTGGAGGAATTGGAAATAGCCTCGCCCTGAGTTGAAATGCCCGTGATTGCGTCGTGACCCCCGCCTGTGGTGAGAAAAGAGGAGTAGAGAACGAGGCCGTAATAGTCACCAGTGCCAGTGATTGCGTCATCTCCCTCCCCAGTATCGATGGTGGAACCATTGATGGAACCAAAACGTATGCCCATGTATTCGCCAGTACCCGCGATCGTGTCGTTACCGTTGCCAGTCTTTATGATGACCGGGCTTTGCAAGTTGGGGTTGCTTGAGTTCTGCTCAATTCCTATGCTCAAAAAACCCTGGGCAATGCCGGTGATTGTGTCGTCACCGCCACCCGTATCAATAGTGCCTCCTTCGTTGAAAATGCCATTACTATCGCGATCGCTGTACCTAAATTTTCCTTGTGTGTAACGCAGGCCAAGGATTAAGTCGTTACCCTCACCCGTATTGAGCGTACCCGTGTTGTGGATGCCGCTGATTCTGTACTCGTCAGTGTCAGGGATTAAGTCGCCGTAGCCTGCTGTAGCAATAATTAAGTCGTTACTATCACCAGTATTTATGATGCCACTGTTGTAGAAACCGCTGATTCTTGTCCGAGTTCTGTTGTAGAAATCGCTGATCCCTGTCTGAGTGCTGTTGATACTGTTCTGACTGCTACCGAGGGTTAAGTCCCGACCGACAAGAGTATTGGGGAAGCCATTATTAAGTATTTCTTCCTCCCCAGACACACCGACCGAATCACACTGCTCGGTAAAGGTTATACCTGAAGGTTCAATTGGCATAAAAAGACCTCGGAATTAAAATTAAAGCCAAAAAGTATTATAGCGATCGCAAATGGTTTGTAAATCATCAATTATGTATAATGAGGTAGGTGAATCTAAGTAGGAGTCCTGGGGGGGTGACAAAAAGGTCTACGAGATAGACTGTATAAGGGTTGCGGCCCGCATACCTTGTTGATAAAAGCGGCGTTTATTTGGAGTTAACTTCATTAACTGTTCTACCTCGTCAGAATATTGTTCTAGATAATTGACCCACTTTTCTCCATCTAAACCAACACCAAATGTACTCCGTAGTCGATATCTTTTTTTAGGTTCTTTGTGGCGAGATACATATTTGTGAACCTGCTTTTTTCTCATTTCAGTGCCTTGAAATATTCCCGAACTGTAGGCGAGCGTC
>NZ_JAUBUR010000015.1:0-157923 GCF_036705485.1 Microcoleus sp. AT9b-C3
TACTAACGAACATACATTTGATTTCCCCAAAATACGTCAATATAGTTACACACAGAAAATCATTTAGGATTGCTATATATAGCGGTTCTCAAGCGTTGTGAGGTATGGGGCGAGTCCTATGCCTATGCCCTATGCCCGCGGATGCCTATGCCCTATGCCCGCGAGAGAACCTCATGTTACGCTCGAAAGGCTATATCTATGGTTGATATTTATAGTTGGTCGATCGTCCTTGACCAGGAATTTCAAAGGTGGTACCCGCCACGTGATTTATCCGTGGAATCAATCCCAAATCTAAAATCAAAAATCCTCAAGAAAGAGCATTTATCCGTGGGGTCGCCTCTAAAATCTAAAATCTAAAATCTAAAATCTAAAATCTAAAATCTAAAATCTAAAATCTAAAATCGATTGACGCTACCCCTACCTGCCGCTGCACCTCGGCCTCATCAGCTACACCCCTAACTTTTTCGTTGTTAAAAGGCCCAGAGTCCCCTCAAATGTAACGAAATATTACAACATGACGCTAAAGCTGCATAGAGGCTTGACAGCAAAGAATTAAGCGGCTAATCTGATATACATACCCGGGTAAGTCAATTCACTGTCATATGCAAGAAAAGCAAAAAGTTACATTGTATCTTCCACCAGAACTGCATCGCCAGCTCAAAATCCGAGCCGCAGTCGAAACTGAACCGATGTCATCAATTGCAGAAAGGGCAATTGTCTTCTACCTAGGAAATCCCGAACTGGTTGACGAAGTAGAAGCCTCCTACGGACAAACCCATCGGGTATACAACTGTCCAGAATGCACGAGTTCAGTAGTAATGCGAGATGGAGAACTGGCATCCGTAACAAGTCAGCCGAGCGTATTGGCTGAACAGGATCTTCCAGTAAAGCAGGTGTCCGGCGTCAGTGCCAGCACGGCCAAACCGGGAGAGGAAGAATTGGTTCCCTGCTAAGAATGCCTTGCTTCCCCAAAAAGCTAAAACTGAAATTTTCAGTAAGAGGGCCAAGGGCAGCATTGAGATTCAGCAAAGATAGCACCGTCTCTAGTGGGTCGAGGACTATGCAAGAAGAGATCAGTATTCTAATCCAAGCTCAATATCCTCTGATCTACCTCGTGACATCCGAGGAAGAGCGGTGTGAGCAAGCAATTTCGACAATAGCTCAAGCAAAACCACAGCGACGAGTATTTATCTGGACTGTAACTCACGGCATTGTGGAGTATGGTCAACCCCGCACCACCACCCAACACAACACCGTCTCCCCAGAGGCAGCAATTGAATGGGTGATCAGGCAGCGAGAACCCAACAGTAACGCTAGCATCTACATTTTCAAAGATTTACATCCTTTTATAGATTCTCCTCCGGTAACGAGGTGGTTGCGCGATGCGATCGCCAACTTCAAAGGAACGCAAAAGACAATTATACTGATGTCTCCTTTGCAGCAAATTCCGATCGAGCTAGAAAAGGAAGTAGTGGTATTAGACTTCGCGTTGCCAGACATGAAGGAACTAAACCAAGTATTGTCTGGTCAGTTGGAGCAAACGAAATCGCGACGCATTACCACAGAAGGGCGAGAAAAACTTTTAAAAGCAGCCTTGGGATTGACCAAGGACGAAGCTGAAAAAGTTTATCGCAAAGCCCAAGTTTCTACGGGGCGCCTTACAGAAGAAGAAGTAGACATAGTTCTTTCGGAGAAAAAGCAATTAATTCGGCGCAACGGCATTCTAGAGTTCATTGAAGAAGACGAAACCCTGGATGCAGTCGGCGGTTTAGAAGAGCTAAAGCGGTGGCTGAGACAGCGTTCCAACGCCTTTACAGAAAGGGCGAGAGAATACGGTCTGCCCCAACCAAAAGGGATGTTAATTCTCGGCGTACCAGGATGCGGAAAATCCCTGATTGCCAAGACTACCTCCCGCCTGTGGGGACTGCCCCTGCTGAGGCTAGATATGGGTAGAGTCTACGACGGCTCGATGGTGGGTCGATCGGAAGCTAACCTCCGCAACGCCCTCAAAACCGCAGAATCCATCTCTCCAGCCATCCTCTTCATCGACGAACTAGACAAAGCCTTTGCAGGAGGCACTGGTTCGGCCGACTCAGACGGAGGCACATCCAGCCGGATTTTCGGTTCCTTCCTCACTTGGATGCAAGAAAAGACTTCCCCAGTCTTCGTAATGGCAACAGCCAACCGAATCGAGCGGTTGCCGGGAGAATTCTTGAGGAAAGGCCGATTCGACGAACTCTTCTTTGTTGATCTGCCTACCAAAGAAGAACGCCAAGATATATTTAAGATTCACCTGTCAAAGCGGCGTCGGGAAATTACTCGCTTCGATTTAGAGCAACTTTCCAATGTTTCCGACGGCTTTTCAGGTGCAGAGATTGAGCAAGCGCTAGTAGCCGCAATGTACGAAGCCTTCGCTCAAGATCGAGAGTTTACGCAGCTAGACATCATCGCGGCCATTAAATCTACAATGCCACTGTCTAAAACAATGACCGAACAGGTCACCGCCCTTCGAGATTGGGCTAGACAGCGTGCACGGCCCGCTGCGTCTTCCGTCGCTGAATACCAGCGAATGGAATTCTAAAAGCTTTCTCCTGGTCCAAACAGGAGCAAAGGCTAGCAACAGCTAGCAGTTCGATTCAAGAGCCGCCCAGCGGCACCGTTAAATCCAGACCGTTGTTGTTTCTCTCTCAGTTGTATTAGGAGGAAATCCAATGTCTCACTTTAGCACACTGCGTACCAAAATCACCGATGCCGAAATCCTGAAAGCTTCCCTGCGCGACTTGGGCATTTCAGTCAAGTCAGAAGCTGATGTTCGTGGCTATAACGGTCAGCGCGTTCGCTCCGACATCGTAGCGATTCTCGAAGGCGAATATGACCTAGGTTGGTCTCGCAATAGCGATGGTTCCTTTGACCTGATTGCCGACCTCTGGGGCGTCGCCAAAAAACACAATCAAACTGAGTTAATTAACTCCATCAACCAGAAGTACGCCGTTAACAAGACCTTGGCCGCAGTCAAGCAGCGCGGTTTGCAAAATGCCAACGTTAAGCTGGTAGTGCAAAACTAATTGATCTGCAGGTTTCCAAGCTCGCGGGTTAACCACACAAACGGGTTAACCCGTTTTTCGATCGCTAGGATGTATAGGGGGGTCTTTGGGCCGCCACATACTTTTTTAGCACCCCCAAGCAGCAGCTTTCAGGTTGAAAACTGCTGCTTTATGCTTTAATGGTCGGCTACCTAATGCTTGGGGCAATCGTCGATCGTTTGTTGATAAATTTCCAGTATTCGATCGACTTTGCGTTCCCAATCAAAATGCTGCCGGACTCGTTCCCGTCCCGCACAACCCATACTCTGCCGCAATTCTTGTGAATGAGCCAGCTTGAGCATAGCCTCTGTCAGTCCCTGGACAAATCCTTCTTTAGAAGTCGGTTCTACTAAAATACCGCAAGTGGAATTCAGATAATCTGCCGGCCCACCCCAGTTCGTTGCTATGACTGGCAAGCCCACTGCCATTGCCTCCATCACGACTGCCCCGCCGCATTCCCGCAAACTGGGAAAAACCATTGCATCAGCTTGTTGCATTTTGAGAGCGCACTCCTCCTGAGACAGCCAGCCACTAAATACAACGCTGCTGTCGATGCCTAAACGAGCTGTTTGAGCTTCAAGTTCCCCTCGGCTGTGCCCATCACCGATTATTTCCAAGACTGCATCGGTTTGAGCGGCGACGGGTACGAAGGCATCCAGCAGCAAGTCTACAGCTTTCCAGTCGATCAGTCGGCCTAAAAAAATAAAATGAACCTGCCCGGTTGCGGCTTTTGATAAACTAGAGTCCGCTCGCCACACCGAGAAATCCACGCCGTTTTCCACAAGTTCAATAATTTTACCCTGCACCCCAGATGCAAGTGCCTGCTTCGTGCGATTGTTTGCCACTAACAGCGTCTCGGCTTTGATTTTACCTGGAAAAAGACGATTGAAGAAATCGACGCACTGGTGACCGATCGCGATTAAAATATCAATCGTAGGATTTTGGCGCGATCGAAAAGCCAGAGGAAATTTAACCGACGTGTTCATCGGCCCGATAACTACCGGCACCCCCAATCCGAACATCAACGAAGGAATTGTTGCCGAGACTGGTGTCGGTTCGTGTACAATATCAATCTCGTGTTCGCTCACCAGCCGCCGGACAATACGACGCTGTAGCACTTGGGTGTACAGGTGAGTAAGCAGCCCAAAAGTAAAGTCATTAACTCTTTCAGGAATAAATCGCCCGCAATTGTGAAGCAGCCGGTGCAGCCAAGTGTCGGGTACAAAGTGCATCCGCTCGCGCTCTTGTGGAAATAGCTCTGTGAGTTCTGCTTGGGTGCGGGCGTGCGCCACTAACCATGTCTCTATTTGGCGCGATCGAAGTATCCTGAAGTAGTTGACCGGCAGCAATGACTCGCCGCCGAATTTAGTTGAGGCGTTCTGAGCACAAATTAAAATTCGCATAACTTGCATGGGACTCAACTAGATTTATGAACTCTGGGATTAAATTTCTTCTTTGGAATCACTAAGACGGGTTAGTTATTCCAAGTTTTTCCAAGCACTGGGCTAAAGTTTCTGCACTGCGGCCGTGGCTAAATTTGGCGATGATTTTTTTCCGAGCTTCCTGACTGAGGTTCAAAGCAAATTCTGGATTTTGGAGTATATTGGCGATCGCATCGGCCATTTCTTCGGGTTTTTCTGATTGGACTAATACAGCATCCGCGCCGTCATCTACTAGCTCAGAAGTTCCGCCTACATTAGTAACTACCGCCGGCACCTCCATTGCCATTGCTTCCATCACAGCAACCGGAACTCCTTCATTCAAACTTGCCAAAGCGAAAACATGAGCTGCTTCTAGACCTTGGCGAATTGCCTGTTCCGAAACAGCCCCAAGTAGTTCCACGCATTCGGACATGGATTTATCTTCAATCATTTTTTGTAGCTCTTGGTGATATCCGCTGCCCCCTTGTTCATCCTCGCCTGCAATTTGCAGCCTCACGTCAAATCCCCGATTTCGCAGCAATTCTACCGTGTCAATCAAGTATTTGTGACCTTTCACCGGGTTGAGGCGGCCGCAAGCAAAAATCTTGCACGGACTTCCTTCTTGCCAAGGCGTGTAAGGGCTGCTGCGTTTAATTTCTGCAAAATTAACTCCCATTGGAGCAACAGCTAATTGTTTGGGAAGAAAGTTCGCTAATTTATGTTTGACATCATTGAGAAGTAGTTGAGATATGACGATCGCAAAAGCAGCATTTTTCCACTTTTGTTCCTGATTTGACCCGTACACTTCTAGAGTAGGCCCGTGAAGAGTCATACTGTAAGTACAGCCTGTAAGAATTGAGTTAAATAAGGCTATATTGGCGGCATTGGCACAGGAATGAACGTGGATGTGAGACCAACCTTTTGTTTTTGTTAGCCCTGCTAGTTTGCCAGCCACAAAAATCCATGCCAAGAGTCGCACCTTTTCAGATAAGGATATGCCACTCGCTTTGGCAATAACTGCAAGGCATTGCCACCATGCAGCGGGACCAGCTTTGACAACCTCTAGGAATGAGTTAATAAAATCTTTCGCAGCAAAGGGAAATAGATAAACAGTATTTTTTTGAGCTTCTTCTGCCCATACGTGAGAAGCGATCGCTCTGGGGGGCGGTTGAGTTGATACTAAATCTGTTTCAATTCCAAGATCTGCAAGAAATTGTCGCTCCCGCCACAAAAATATGTGTGTTTGTCCGGGAAATTGTGGAATAAAGTATCCAATTGTTGCCTTCATTTCGTACCTGCTTTCTAAATTTTAGCTCAAGGATATTTATCTACTCTGCAGATGCACTAACACCTTTCTCACCGAGCGTTTTTTCGTAAATCTCGAAAATTTTTATGGCTTTGTTTTCCCATTCAAATTCTCTGGCTCTTTCGATCGCCTTAGCTGACATACTTTCCCGCAACTTATCATCTTCCACCAACATCTTAATTTTACTTGTCAACTCCTGGGTGAGATACTCTCTAGAAATCGGCTCGATCTTAAAACCAGTTTCTTCATTCACGTATTCACCAATACCCCCGTTATTGGCAACTATGCACGGAAGTCCGCAAGCCATAGCTTCGATTACCACTGCGCCACCAAACTCTCGAACCGAAGGGAAACAAAAAATATCTGCTTTCCTGTAATAATCCAGAGTTTCTGATTGATTGACCCATCCTGCAAAGCTGACTATTTCCGCTAAATTAAGTTCCTTGACACGGTTTTCCAAGTTATTTCTTTCCGACCCATCTCCTACGATAGTTAAGCGTATTTTACTTTGCATTGCCTGGTCTAATTTTCCAATAGACTCTATGACCACATCGGCGCATTTGTAAGGCACTAATCTACCCACAAAAAGTAAATTTATCTTGGAGCCTTCTTCTTTTGCTGGTTTGACAGACATTAAAAATTCCTGGGCAATCCCATTTTCGTAAAATAGCTCTATTCTTGTATCTGGGATAGCAAACAATTTTTTTAGCAAATTTAGAGTATATGTTGAACCTGCCAATACTTTATCTGCTTTCTTGTAAGTTTCTACATAACCTGGAATTAATGCTCGCCCAACTGCTCTCAAAAAGTTGAATTGAGCAAATTCTTGTCTAGCCGTTTCTTGAAACCCCGCTGGAAACGGAATGCCCCCATTCACAGGTCCTAGAATAAAAGGAGTCTGGTGGCACACAGTGACTACCTTAAACGGATACCGCGGCATTATCGGGGTAATTGCATGAACTATGTCATAATCTCCGTTGAGAATTTTCCCTTGGAATTTTTGATAGACTTGCTGATTAAATTCTTCATAAATTGGGTAGCTCAAAGCATTATAAAGAGGCCAATTTACTCGTCCATTGGCTGTAAATTTTTCGACCAGGTTATAATATTTTTGGGTCAATTTTCTTTCTTCAATGTAGAAAATTTTTTCGTATTCTGGGTGTTTTTCAAGAGCTGGTTTATTTCTAATATGGGTAACGAGTGTTGCCTCAACTAAATTGTGAATTCCTCGAAAATAATTGTAGCCCTCCAAAGGTACAGATGCCCACTCAGGATTGCACTGCTCTACAATTAGTAAAACTTTTAATTTTTTATTACTCATTTGTTTGCTACTCAGGGGTGAACTTTCAGGGACGTTAGCTGTCATTCTAGCTGGCTGAATTAATAGACTTGGTGGTTTTGTATTCGATTAGCTTGCTCTGCTGGCCCATGAATCGGCGCTGGTGAAACTGGATTTGACCTTGTAGCTGGGGAAATTTGGCTAATACACATGACAAAGCGTAGATGGCTGCCTCTTTAGTTGTGAACTCCCGATGCTTTATATAATAGTCACAGGTGCGATAGGTTGCTAAGGGGTAGCCACTCAATAGTAACAAGCTCCAGCCTTTTGTCGGCCATGTCATTGCCAAGACTAGGGCTGGCAAGATTAAGCCCCAAAACCAGGTGCTGCGGGTTTCTTTGACCCAATGGCGCTCCGGTTCGCTTCCGTGCATCCAGGAGCCCTCGGCGTAGGCGTGACCCGCTCTTTGAGCGCGTTTCCACCACTGAGCGAAACTGGTCATTTGCGCGTCGTGCAGGGTCATTTCTGCATCTAAGCGCAGGATTTTCCAACCTTTTTGGCGAAGTCGCAAGCACAGTTCGGGTTCTTCGCCGGCTATTAGTGCGGGATTGAAACCCTCGACTTGTTGAAATGCTGCTACGCGCATCATGGAATCGCCACCGCAGGCTTTGGTTTCGCCGATGGGGGTATCCCACTCGATGTCGCACAATTGGTTGTAGATGCTTGCTTCGGGGTATCGTTCGCGCCTGCGCCCGCATACTGCTGCTACGTCTGGTTTGGCTGCGAGTTCGCTGTAGGCTCGATCGAGCCATCCATCAACTACTTCGCAGTCACCGTCCACAAATTGGACAAATTCGATGTCTGGCCCTAGTTCGAGCAAGCGGGCAAAGCCTTCGTTTCTGGCACGTGCTGCGGTAAACGGTATAGATAAGTCTAGTTCTACTGTATCGGCTCCGATCGATCGGGCTAACTCTAGGCTACCGTCTGTTGAGCCGGAATCGACGTAGACGACGCGGGCAACTTTGTTTGTGGCCGAGACGAGGCACTGGCGGAGGCGCTGCCCTTCATTTCGTCCGATCGCTACTAATCCAATTTGTTTCAAGTTTTACCTCTTGAATTCGACTACTGAGTAGTTCGTTTTATATTTTAATAAAAGTCCAGCTAATTTCATAATTTTTCTGGGACTTGTATAATTTTTCTCAGACTTTCGGGGTCTTTTTTTCGATGATTTTTGCAGGAATTCCGACTGCGGTTGCACCGGGTGGCACGTCACAAATCACCACAGCATTAGCACCAATCAAAGCATGATCGCCGATCGTTACGGAGCGAATAATTTTTGCTCCTGCACCGATATCGACGTGACCGCCGATTTTGACATCAGCAACAATTGTCACCTGTTGAAGAATCAGACAGTTAGGGCCAATGGAAGCACTGGGATGAATGACAATGCCATTAGGATGAGGCAGCACCAATCCTCCTTGTATTTGGCAGTTTAAAGGGATGTCTGTTGCAGTTACCACGCTCCAAAATCGATGCTGGATCACGTTCCAATGGCATAAAATATATCCTGCAATTCCACCCTGTTTCTGCCACTTTTGATAGTTGCGGATAGATTTGAGCAGTTGTCGATTGGGTTCCCACCACTTGCTAGATTTTTCGCGGCTCCAGTCTGCTTCTGTAGCAGAAATGATTGACTTAGGGATTGACTCAACCATTGTTTGTGCAGTGTTTTGATGATGTAGACAATTCGGTCTATTTGTGCAATTTATTTTAAGAAGAATCTCTAACTTGACAAGGGAGATTGCGGGAATTGCGCTGCTGTTGGAGTGGATGTGTTGCCGTAGAAGTGCGACACTCGTAATTTTACGAGCTCTGGTTCAATTTCGGGGTCGAAACTGCCCTCCCGGCTGTTAATCAAATCGGCCCAGGGCAGGCTTTGAGTTTCGGCTTGCAATTTTTTCACTAAGTCTTCGACTCGGCCGATCGGTCTGGCGGGGACACCGGCCACTATATCGCCCTCGGCGACATCTTTGGTGACGACGGCACCGGCGGCGACGATCGCATTTGGGCCGATAGTGACGTTGCGAAGGACGATCGCATTAAAGCCGATAAATACGTTGTCCCGGATGTCTATCTTGCCTACGGCATCTAGTTTAACGTTGTAAGCCCGGTCAAGCATGGCGATCGAGCCGTCGTGGCCAAGCAAGGTACAAGATGAGAAGTGAACATTGTTGCCGATGCGGATGTAGGCGGGATCTCCAAACACGGTATTTGGCCAGATGCTGCAATTTTCACCGAGCGCGTACAAGTTGCCGTGGCGGCGGATAAATTCTGTATATTCTTTGGAACAGGGGTTACAGAATTGGACGTAAAGACCAGGGAACTTGCCGTAACGCATGGCAAGATGGCGGATAATTTTTTGCAATGTTGATCTAAGCATTTTCCTGGTTTTTGGTAGATTGAAGAATTTTGGCAGGAATACCAACAGCAGTTTTGCCTGCGGGAATATCTGATAAAACTACAGCATTGGCACCGATATTTACGTCGTCTCCCAAGTTTACTTTTCCGAGGATTTTTGCACCAGCACCGACGTTAACCCGATCGCCCAATTGAGGGGATTCTAGCGGTTTGTCCAAATAGCGGTTTCCCAACGTTACACCTTGCCGGATAATGCAGTCGTCACCGATCGTACAATATCCGTGAATAATAATAGCGTTTTGATGTTCAATCACCACGCGACGACCGAGTTTCACAGTGTAAGGCAAGTCTATCCCGTAACTATTGCGGACTTTTCGGTAGAGCGATCGATAAATAATGCTCAAAGGCGCTCGCAGTAATTTCGGTTCTATTTGCATTCTCCAGACGCCAAAACGCTGCACTGCTACGGCGCGAAATCCCGGTTTTGTCCAATCTCGACCATGAGCAATCCAGTCTTCTTTAATTTGCTGCCACAGTCCCAAGCCGGGATCTTCTACTTGATTTTCATTGGTGATTAAGTTTTGCTCAGTTACCATAAGCTCTAATTCACACTATTTCTTGTTTACTCTATTGCTAGATACCGACGATATTAATTGGTCTATCAGGTTTTTGAGGAAGGATAAATCCGGTTTTATCGATCGAGAATACTAATTTCTCGGCTGCATCATAAAATATTTTGCTTGCCTAGGTTAACCTAGTTTAGTTGGCTTTGGCAGATTTACCAACTCCCTTTAAAAGTTTTTGGATTTTTCAATCTTACCCCCCTTAAAAAATACACTATTTAATACAAAATCCCTCAGTAATTGTGGTGGATCGCCATCGGGTTTGCCTTGAAGAGCGCGGCGCACCCTCCAGGCTGCAAAACCCGAAGCCCAGGATACATCAGTTAATGCTGTGTAAACCAAGCCGTAGTTTTTGATAAAGTACCTACGCCGGGAATCAAACCAATAGGTAGGTAGCCTCTTGGGGGGCTTTTTGGTGTCAGTGACGCCTGAGCTTTGGCCGACTAAGTGGACAACGCGACTTTCGGGTACGTACCAGCAACTCCAGCCAGCTTTGTTCGCTTGCAGACAAAAGTCCATTTCTTCGCAGTACATGAAATAAGCTTCATCCATCAAGCCAATCTTTTCAAATACTTCGCGACGGACGATCATGCTGGCTCCAGCTACCCAATCAGTTTGACAGGTTTCTTGGGAAATGGGAGGCGCTGCGGCCCAGTTGGCTAATAACTTGGATATAAGGCCTGTCCGCCAACCAAAATCGAGTTCGGTCAAGATGTTGTGAAACCGAAAAGCTGACTCCTGGGGCGTGCCGTCGGGGTCTTCCAAGCGGCTGCCGGCGATGCCGGCTTCGGGATGAGTGTCCATGAACTCGACGAGGGCTTTCAAGGCACCGGGGCGGACTATGGTGTCTGGGTTGAGCAGCAGGAAGTAAGGGGGGGGATTGGTGGATTGGAGGGCGGGACGGATCAGGGCGTTGTTGCCGAAGGCAAATCCGCCGTTGCGGTCTAGGGGAACGAAGGATGCCCATTCGCTCCAGCCTTCTGAGGCGATCGCACTACTAATTTCTTCGACGGAGCGATCGCCTGAAGCATTGTCGCCAACTACAACTCGCATACCGGGCAGCGATGGAAGTTCGCTAACTAGAGAGCGCAAGCAGTCAATTGTCAAACTAGAGGTTCGGTAGTTAACAATGACAACCAGCAGTGGATAGGGGTGATTGGACTCGCTGGCCTTCGACATAAGTACCGTTGTTTGTTTAACAACTTTTTAGCTCAAGTTGTACCCATCTGGCAAGCTGGAGCGATCGCTAATAGTATTTTTATTTGTTTGGGTGAGGGAGACAGTTTTTTCGGCCACATTTCGGAAGTATCGCCGCTCTGGATCAAAGTCGATACTGCCTGTAGGCTTGACTGGCAGCTCGGTGCAGCAGTGAATGCCGGTAAACTAACCCCTTAGCGTCATCGGAATAGCCCCCGCCAATCACGCAGGCAACGGGATAGCCGCCAGCCAAACACGCCATCAAAACTTGCATTTCCCGGCGAAATAAGCCTGTATCAGTTAAAGCTAATTTTCCCAGTTTGTCACCGTGATGAGGGTCTACTCCAGCATCGTACAAAACTAAATCTGGCTTGACATTTGAAAGCAAATCTGGTAAGAATTTATCCAATGTTTGTAAATATTCGTCGTCCTCCATACCCACAGGCAAAGGTACATCTAAATCGCCCTTTTGTTTAGTGCCGGGAAAATTTACTTCGCAGTGCATTGAGAAAGTAAAAACGCTACTGTCATCTTGGAATATTACGGCGGTTCCGTCTCCTTGGTGGACATCTAAATCGACAATTAAAACTTTGCGAACTAAACCATTTTTTTGTAAGACGCGAGAGGCGATCGCCAAATCATTAAAAATACAAAAACCCGACCCAAAAGCAGGGAAGGCGTGATGAGTTCCGCCCGCAGTATTGCAAGCCAAACCATAGTCTAAAGCGAGCTTTGCAGTTAGTACAGTTCCTGCAACCGCAGTGCAAGTACGATTAGCAAGGGCGCGACTCCAAGGCAGACCAATTCGCCGAGTAGCTTTGTTATCGAGCGTCCCGTTGCAGTAAGCTTGAACATAAGAGTGGTCGTGGACTAATTCAATCCATTCTTGAGGGGGAAGTTCGGGAGCGTGAAATTGCGATTCATCTGCTACCCCGTCCGCGAGCAGCATCTGGTAAAGCATCCGAAACTTTGCCATCGGGAAGCGGTGATCCGGTGGCAGAGGTGCAACGTAATCTTCGTGGTAAATAATTGGTAAGTCCATTAAAATTATTGTATAACGAATGAATCTCCAATTGAAAGCCTGCAATCTAAAATTTAAATTCGCTGGAGAACCTGTATATGCAACAACTAAAAACAGTCTGGCAGTCCGGCAGCAGCCACCCCGAAAATGCTGACAATCTCCATAATATCAGTGAGTGGTGGGGAAACCTCAACGGTAAAGAAATTAGCTGGGTAGAGCGACTGATTCCGCAAATCGGCGGTCTGAGCGAAATTCACTGGCACCCCCAGCGTTTTGACGAAACATTTGTGATAGTCCATCCCGAAATCCGTGAAGATACTCTCTATTGGTACAAACGCGGTTCTCCTGTCCAACGTAATAACACTGTTGACAAACTAGAACTTGACAACTTGCAACAGCAATTGTACATCTATCCTCAGTTGGAAGCGGAACTGGTAATTCGCGTAGGAATTCCCGAAGTTAAATATCAAACACTTGAATTGAATAATCCAGAAATCGCCTTGGGCGAAGATAATATGCTGCTGTTATGGGAGGCTGACCAAGAACTAGAAATTAAAATTTACTTCAGCAAGGAAAATATTGCTAAACTTAAGGAATTGCTTGCCTAGAAAAGACCGAGAAATAGTTTATATGGTAGGCTTTGGGTGCGGGTGGATTGATCTATACCAATTCTTTCAGGAGTCGTAATTTTTTTACCCTACCCCAACCCTCCCCGAACCCGCTCGATCGGGAGTAAGAAATTAACAAATGATTGAGGATTGCTATATACTCTTAGTTACCTATAAATATCTTAAGACTGATAAGCGGGTGCGTCAAAACCGAGGTTTTTCACAGCCAGACTTTGTTGCAGCGACAAAAGTAAAAAAACGGTTTCTTCGCCTCGCGGTATGTCCAGGTGTGTATCTCTGCTAAAACCCTTGGAATGTGGCAACAGAATATCCAGAAACTTGCGTTATTATCCTGGAATTTTTAATGCTAAAGTCAAGCAAAAAACTGTTTTGGGCGCATCAAACGGGTTGTACTAAAATACTTTGTCGCAGTCCTTGAACAAAGTTAAAAAACCCGGTTGCTTTGGTCTGGAGTGCCTAAGCGAGGATTGTTTTTCTGCCAACTTAATTTGGACATCAAATAAGGGAATTTGTTTCGGCAAGGATCTATGGTTAAATACGGTTAATTTGAGGGTAAACCTTAAGACAAACAACCAATAAGTTTAAAAATAGAAGGTGCGTTAGTTAATGGGCTAATATCTAAAATTACTCCTCTATTTGCTGAGTTTGAAAAGGTTGAATAAATAATTACGATCGGAAGGAATCGTTAAATTTATTAAATCATCAATCTTCTGCTAGCACTAAAAAATTCACAATAATCCGACAGAAAATGATATTTGATAAAGGAAATATTCACATTTTAATTATTGACGATCAGCCCCACAACCTGCGTTTTATATCAAACATATTGACGAAAGAAGGGTATAAAGTTCAGCGGGCGATTTCGGGAGAAATGGCGGTTAATGCTAATTTAACCGTTCTACCCGACTTAATTTTGCTAGATATTGCCATGCCCAAAATGAACGGATATGAAGTCTGTGCCAGGCTGAAATCCAACGAGAAAATGAAGGAAATTCCGGTTATTTTCTTGAGTGTTTTTGATGAAATTTTTCACAAAGTCAAAGCTTTTGAAGCCGGCGGTGTTGACTACATTACTAAGCCTTTTCAAGTGGAAGAAGTTTTAGTGCGGATCGAAAGTCAATTGACTATACAACAGCTATCAAAACAATTAAAACAGCAGAATTTCCAACTGCAACAAGAGGTAGAATTTCGCAAGCGAACAGAAAAATCACTCCGGGAAAGCAAAGCGCGGTTGCAGAAATTGGCGGTCAATATACCGGGAGTTCTTTATCAATTTACCAAGAAGGGTGATGGAAGTTTCAAATTTGAATATATTAGTTATGCTTGTAGGAATATTTACGAATTAGAGAGTGAGGAAATATTAAATAATCCCGACTTGTGCTTCGATCAAAATCATCCAGATGACCACGAATATCTGGTAAAACAAATTGCTAGTAGCGCCCAAACTTTAGAACCTTTTGCCTGTGAATGGCGGATTGTTACACCGTCGGGTAAACTCAAATGGCTGCAATCTAATGCTCGGCCAGAAATGCGCGATCATGGCGATATTGTTTGGTATGGCGTACTTTTTGATATCAGCGATCGCAAACACGCAGAAATAGAAATGGCTGGAGCTAAAGCTGCTCTAGAACGGCGAGTTCAGCGAGAATTGCTGATTGCCAAAATAACTCAAGAAATTCGCTCAAGCTTACAGCCAGAACAAATATTTCAAATAGCTGCAACTCAAATCGGTCTGGCATTCAGCGTCAATCGCTGTTTGATTCATACTTACGTTACTACTCCCCAAGTAGATATTCCTCTGGCGGCCGAGTATCTCGAATCGGGCTACGAATCTCTTCGGAACGTACCCGTTCCAATTTGGGGCAATCCTCACGTCGTACAAATGATGATACAAGATATGGCGATCGCCTCTAACAATGTTTACTCAGACCCTCTTTTGCAAGCTGCTCAACCGATTTGCCAGAAGGTTGGGTTAAAATCGATGCTGGCAATTCGCACTTCCTACCAAGGCAGGGCAAACGGCGCAATCGGCTTGCACCAGTGCGATCGTTACCGGGAATGGACTTCCGAGGAAATTGACTTATTAGAAGCTGTGGCGGCTCAAGTAGGGCTCGCTATCGCTCAAGCTAAACTGATCGAACGAGAAAAAAACCGAATTCAGCAGCTCGATCGGCAAAATAAAGTGCTGCAAGCAGAAATTCGCACCCGTGTCCGCGCCGAGCAAGCTTTGCAAGAATCTGAAACAGAATTGCGGGCGATTTTTGCCGCCATGACTGACACAGTTTTAGTGAGAAATGCCGAAGGGCGCTGCATCAAAATTGCCCCGACAGCATCAACAAATTTGGTGAAACCTCCTAGCGAAATGATTAACAAAACCGCTCATGAAGTCTTGCCGCCACCTATAGCAGATTTAGTATTAAATGCCATCAAACAAGCTCTAAAAACGAAGCAAACCATTAATGTTGAATATAGCTTTAAAATCGGAGAGCGCGAAGTTTGCCTAGACGCTAAAGTTTCTCCGCTTACTCCTGATTCAGTAATTATCGTAGCCAGAGATATTAGCGTTCGCAAACAAACAGAATCCGCACTCAGAGAGAGCCAGCACTTCATTCAAGCGATCGCCGATTCCAATCCCAACCTATTGTACGTTTACGATTTAATTGAACAGCGGAATGTTTACACCAACCGACAAATTTCGACGCTACTCGGATACACAGCTCAAGAAATACAAGATATGGGTACAGCAATGATGCCAATTCTACTCCACTCCGACGATTTGCCAGACTTTTTTGAAAGCGTTCAAAAAGTAGATCAAGCCAAAGACGGTGAGGTCATTGAATGTCAATACCGCATGAAACACAAAAACGGTGAATGGCGATGGATGCACAGTTGGGATACAGTATTTCTCAGAACAGCAGATGGTAAACCCAAACAAATTCTCGGCACTGCTAATGACATCACAGACCGCAAATTAGCCGAAGAGAAACTGCTAGCATCGCAGCAAAGAATCTCGTTTTTATTGCAGCAAACGCCGATCGCAATTATCGAGTTAAACCTCAATTTAGAAATTATCACTTGGAATCCCGCCGCCGTTGCTATTTTTGGCTACAGTGAGCAAGAAGCGATTGGTCGAGTCGCCTCCGATTTGATCGTACCTGAAAGCTACCACCCGCAATTATCTGAGATTTTCAATCATGACTTGAATGCCAAATCCAGCGGCACTACCGAAAATCTGACTAAAGACGGCAGAATTATCATCTGCGAGTGGTATAATACTCAGCTAATTGACGATAACGGTACAGCGATCGGCATTGCTTTAATGGCTGTAGATATTACCGAACGCAAGCAAGCAGAAACCGAACTGCAAGAAAGTGCTTTACGACAAAGAGCGATCGCCCGCATCATTGAAAGAATGCGGCAAACTTTAGATATCCGAGAAATTTTTCACGCTACAACCCGAGAATTGCGCCAAACCCTGAAGTGCGATCGAGTCGCCATTTACCGTTTCAATCCAGACTGGAGCGGCGAATTTGTAGCGGAATCCCGTGACCAGAAGTGGGTTTCTTTCATCCAAGCACAGGAACTCGATTCTCACCTTACTGAAGGCGCTTTAGACAGCGACCGTTGCGTCGTCAAAGAATTAGATAGCCCCTCACAAGAAGTACGCGATACCTATTTGCAAGAAACCCAAGGCGGGCCCTACAGCCGAGGTACAACTTACCTTTGTGTCCCAGACATTTACAAGCAAGGATTCGATATTTGTTACATCAATTTGCTAGAAAGATTTCAAGCTAAATCTTACATTATTGTGCCAATTTTCTGCGGAAAAACGCTCTGGGGATTACTAGCATCCTATCAAAATTCAGCTCCCCGGCAGTGGAGCGAAGCTGAAATCAACGTTGTAGTTGATGTCGGTACTCAGCTAGGAGTAGCATTACAGCAAGCGGAATTGCTCGCCCGCACTCAAAGGCAGTCGATGGAACTGATTAAATCCAAAGAAAACGCCGAAGTTGCCAACCGCGCCAAAAGCCAATTTTTAGCTTCCATGAGCCACGAACTCCGCACGCCTCTCAACGCCATTCTCGGTTTTTCCCAAGTCATGGCCCGCAACAGTTCTATCACGGAAGAACAAAAAGAATACATAGAAATTATTAACCGCAGCGGCGAACATTTGCTGGAACTCATCAATGATGTTTTGTCAATGTCCAAAATTGAAGCCGGTCAAATTACCATCAATCCCAGCCGCTTCAATCTCTACAACCTTCTCAACAGTCTCAAAGAAATGCTGCAACTAAAAGCCAACTCAAAAGGTTTGCACCTAATCTTTGAAAATGCCGATGATTTGCCGCAGTACATTCAAACAGACGAAGCTAAATTGCGGCAAGTTTTAATTAACCTACTCGGCAATGCAATTAAATTTACTCAACACGGAACCGTTACTTTGCGCGTCAGTAGGCACGCTAAAAAAGACGCCATACAAGAAAATAAATCCCAATTGTATTTTGAAATTGCCGACACGGGACCAGGCATTTCTCCCTCGGAAATCTCCACATTATTCAAGCCATTTGTACAAACCGAAACTGGTCGAAAATCCATGCAGGGAACAGGTCTGGGCTTGCCTATCAGCCAACAGTTTGTCCGAATTATGGGAGGTGATATTGCTGTTGAAAGTCAACTCGACCAAGGCACAGTTTTCAGCTTTAATATCTGGGTTAACATAGTAACAGAAAGTGATGAACAAGAAAAATCGCCGATTAAACAAGTTATTGCTTTAGAATCCGGACAAGACACTTATCGGATATTAATAGTTGAAGATGTAGCGGAAAATCGCCAACTGCTGCTTAAGCTGCTGGTACCCCTGGGATTTGAAGTCCGCGAAGCAACTAATGGTCAAGAAGCAATTGCTTTGCATTCAACTTGGAAGCCGCACCTGGTTTTAATGGATATGCTGATGCCCGTGATGGATGGCTATGAAGCTACAAGAGAGATCAAGAAAACTCTAGAAGGTAGAGAAACAATAATTATTGCCCTGACTGCGAGTGCTTTTGACGAGCAGCGGCAAATAATTTTGTCGGCTGGTTGTAACGATTTGATCTGTAAACCGTTTCGGGAAGAGGTACTCTTTGAAAAGATAGCGCATCACCTCAACCTGCGTTATATTTATGAGAAAGAAAACTTATCTACTTCTTTTTCAACACCGACGCTGCTTAAAAGTTTGACCACCGAGGATTTGAGTGTAATGCCCACAGACTGGGTGGTCGAGTTGCACCGAGCAGCACTTTGCGTTGACGACAACCGCATCCTCGAACTGATCGAGGAAATTCCCGAAACTGAGGCAAATCTCGCTAACGCTTTAACAGATTTAGTCGATAATTTTCGGATAGATATCATTATCGATTTAACTCAATTATATTATGATGAACGACCATCCCTTACCAGCGACTCCTAAAGACATTCTGATCGTTGACGATATGCCGGATAATTTGCGACTTTTATCGACTATGCTGACATGTCACGGATATCATGTCAGGAAGGCTATAAACGGACACTTGGCTTTGCAAGGGGCACAAATATCTCCTCCCGATCTAATTTTACTAGATATTAATATGCCGCAAATGAACGGGTATGAAGTTTGTGAGAAGTTAAAGTTAAGCGAACAAACTAAAGATATTCCGGTAATTTTTATTAGTGCGCTAGATGACGTTATGGAAAAAGTTAAAGCTTTTCAAGTAGGAGGAGTAGATTATATTACTAAACCGTTTCAAGTAGAAGAAGTCTTAGCCCGCGTCCAAAACCAACTTTCCCTTCGTTTGCTGCAATCCCAACTGCAACAGCAAGCTAGGGAACTGCACGATCGCAATTCTAGATTGCAGGAAGAAATTGCCGAACGGCAGCGGGCTGAAGAATCAATCCGATTTTTGCTGGAAACTACGCGGGCGATCGGCGAAGCTGTAGACTTTCACTCAGCTTTAGAAGTAATTTTGCACCAAGTTGGCGAAACAATCGGATGGGATGTAGGAGAAGCTTGGATTCCCGATGCAGAAGGAACTGTGCTGCAATCTGCCCGGGGCTGGTATGCCAGCAACCCCAGCATGGAATCGTTCCGCACCCAAAGCCAACAACTGACATTTGCCCGGAATATAGGGCTGCCGGGACGAGTTTGGGCATCCAAGCAACCGGAATGGGTAGAAGATATTTCCAAGGGCTACCCGCATTTTCTCCGAAGTCAGATAGCACTAGAACTCGGATTCAAAGCGGGTTTTGGCGTGCCGATTTTGGTAGGCGATGAAGTATTGGCAGTGCTAGTTTTCTTTAAAATTTCGTCTGGTGGGAAAGACGCACGATTTATAGACGTTTTTAATGCGGTCGGCACTCAATTAGGTTCTTTAATTCAGCGCAAACAAGCAGAAGAATTGCTGCGTATTGCCCAAGAAAAATATCACAGCATTGTAGAAAATGCGATGGAAGGCATTTTTCAAAGCACGCCTTCAGGAGGTTATATCAGCGCTAATCCAGCTTTAGCAAAATTGTACGGTTACGACTCGCCAGAAGAACTGATGTCCGAGATTAAAAATATTGCTCAGCAACTTTACGTTGACCCAGAACGCCGCCTCGAATTTGTGGCTGCTATGGATGCTGAAAATGCCGTTTCGGGATTTGAATCTATGGTATGTCGCAAAGACGGGCGCCGGATTTGGGTGTCAGAAAATGTTCGGGCTGTCCGAGATGCAAAAGGTGAGCTGCTTTACTATGAGGGTACTGTTTCTGACATTACAGAACGCAAATTAGCGCAAGAAGCGCTAAAAGTTCAACAAGAACAAAGCGAGAAGTTGCTGTTAAATATTTTACCAAAACCAATCGCAGAACGCTTGAAGGCAGAGCAAAGCACGATCGCCGACAGTTTTGCCCAAGTAAGTGTTTTATTTGCTGATATTGTTGGCTTTACTGAGTTGTCTGCTAGAATGTCTCCCACCGAGTTGGTAAAGCGCTTAAACGTAATTTTTTCGCACTTCGACCAGTTAGCTGAAAAGTACGGTGTGGAGAAAATTAAGACTATTGGCGATGCTTACATGGTAGTCGGGGGGTTGCCTACGCCGAGACAGGATCACGCCGAGGCGATCGCCCAAATGGCTTTGGGAATGCAGGCAAAAATAGCAAAGTTGTGCGCCGAGACAGGGGAAAAACTGGCAATTCGCGTTGGCATCAATTCCGGGCCGGTGGTTGCGGGAGTAATTGGTGTGAGCAAGTTTACCTATGATTTATGGGGAGATACGGTGAATGTGGCGGCGAGGATGGAAGCTACGGGTTTTGCAGGCAGCATTCAAGTTACTGATGTTACTTATGAGCTTTTGAAAGATAAGTATTTGTTTGAGAGGCGAGGCGTGATTCCGGTAAAAGGTAAGGGCAATATGATGACTTATTGGTTGCTACAAAAAAAGTAAAAATTGGGAAGGAAGAAGGAAGAAGCAAGAAGGAGGAAGCAAGAAGGAAGAAGCAAGAAGGAGGAAGCAAGAAGGAAGTATGTTTATTTAACCTGATATCTTCCATCCTTCTCAAGAGTTGAATGTTCGTGTGGAGCGTTGCTCCGAGGCCGCCCTTAGAGGGATTGTGCTGGTATGATCAAAGAAGTTAACGAAAATTTACATTAAGAGCCGTGACAGCACAACAGCTAGTATCTGCAACGAGTTTTGAAAAGCTAATTTGGACTTGGAAAGGTCACAAAATCCAATATACCGTCCAAGGAACCGGCCGCCCTCTGATCTTGATTCACGGATTTGGCGCTTCGATCGGACATTGGCGGCAAAATATCCCCGTAATCGCAGCCGGCGGCTATCGCGTATTTGCTCTGGACTTGCTGGGATTCGGTGCTTCCGCCAAACCAGCCCTAGATTACACTCTGGAATTGTGGGAAGAATTGCTGACTGATTTCTGGGCGGATCTGGTACAGGAACCGGCGGTATTTGTCGGGAATTCGATCGGCGCTTTGCTGAGTTTGATGGTAGTTGCCAACCATCCAGAAATATCAGCCGGCGGTGTCTTAATCAACTGTGCTGGCGGGCTCAACCATCGGCCGGACGAACTGAATTTCCCCCTGCGAGTAGTGATGGGGACGTTTACTAAATTAGTTCGATCGCCCCTGATCGGCCCATTTATGTTCAACAACATCCGCCAAAAACACCGCATCCGCAACACCCTGCGCCAAGTCTACGGGAACCGCGAAGCCATCACGGACGAACTCGTAGAACTCCTCCACGCCCCCTCCTGCGAGCCCGGAGCTCAACAAGTGTTTGCCTCCATACTCACAGCCCCTCCAGGCCCTCAACCGTCCGAATTGCTGCCCAAAGTCGATCGTCCGTTATTGGTACTTTGGGGCGCAGACGACCCCTGGACACCAATAGCCGGCAGCCAGATTTATCAAGAATTGGCAGCCAACGATAAACCAGTGAAATTTGTTTCCATTCCCAACACAGGCCACTGTCCTCACGACGAGCGGCCGAGTGAAGTCAACGCTCTGATTTTGGACTGGCTGCTGGAATTGAAGTAAAATTTTTCCGATCGAGGCAACCCTTGGGCGATCGACCAAAACCCCTGCATTACAAAGGTTCAGCCTCGCTCCACCGCACCAGCTCCCCGGCTGCCGCCGACTCAAAAAACAATTTTGGTAAAAAGTATTGACACAATTTACTGAGTCAGCTATATTGATGGACGTGTGAGGAGCGAACCAGTAAGAGCACCGAGACGAAACACGGCCAGTCGTCGGTGCTCTTTCTGTTGGAACCCATTTTTAAGAGTTTGAAATTATCTATAAATTCACATCCAGAAGATATGTAAGCCCGCCCCGCCTTCTTCATTTCTTCCTTCGCGTTCTTAGCGTCTTCGCGGTTCGTTAAATAAATATTCTGATGTTGCAAACAAAGTAATTGACTCGACTTAATCTCGAAAAATCCGAAAGTGTGGACTTTTTTTGAGCATCAAAATTTGATTGCATAGAACTCAAAACTAGACAGTTATATAATAATAAATTGTCGCTGGGTCGGGGCGGGTTGATATACATTTTTCCAAATGTCGCTAAACCCGCCCCTGCGTTATAGGTGTAAAAATATCAACGATCGCCCAAAACAAATTGTTCGATCGCAGCCGCCACCCCATCTTCCTCCACATCCGGCGCCACCCAATCAGCAGCCGCCTTCACCCCATCAGGAGCATTGCCCATTGCCACGCCCACACCCGCGTAGGCAATCATTTCTACATCATTAAAATTGTCGCCGATCGCCATCACGTTCGCCGCCTGCAAACCCAAAAGTTCCTCCGCTAAATACTGCACCGCATCTCCCTTATTCGCCACAGGATGCGTAGCTTCAAAAAAAGTAGCAACGGATCGAGTCAAATAAAGCTCCGCAGGCGTGTAGCGCTGCCGCATACTGCTGAGCAAGCCGTCGAGTACCCCCGGATTCTCGCACAATGCCAAAACTTTCGTCGGTTCCCCCGGAAGATCTCGCCGCAAATCTTTAATTACCATTGGTTCAATGCCCGATCGTTCGGCATAAATTCGGGTAGCTGCGGTAATTTCCGGCACGTAAAGTTGATCCTCAATGTAGAAATGGATCGAAAGCAGCGGTCGCAAATGCGGTTCTTCAAAATAATCTAAAAGTTGCAGAGCAGTTTGTTTCGACAACGGCAAGTGCCGCAGCCGCTTTTGAGTAGCGTGATCTTGAATCCACGCGCCCTGGTAGCAAATCAGCGGCAATGTTGAGCCGATGTCGCGGTGAAAACGCAAAGCTGATCGGTACATCCTGCCCGTAGCGACGGCCACTTTCACTCCCTGCGACTCCGCAGCCAAAATTGCCTGCTTGACTGGTTCTCGGATGGTATTTGACAAACCTGCGATCGTGCCGTCTATATCCACTACCAGCAATTGAATGTCTGCGGTGCCAAAAGCGCGATCGGTCGCATTAGCTGGATTTGAGGCAGTTATATTCTGCATGATTTTTTTAGATTTTAGCTGTTGATTTGCACGCACCCGTTTATTTTGCCACTGGCTGGATAGCAAAGTGCGACTTCTGATTTTTTGAAGACTAAAATATAGATAACTAAATAAGCGACAAAAAAAGTATCTAGGACGACTCTTTAGGGAGGGATTTAGCTAAGCTATATAATAGTAGCCAGTTTACTGCCGTAAAAACCGCACTCGACCGGCGATGTGTATTTCCACTTACTTAATAATACTTGTGGTAAAAAAGAATGCAACTCTCAGCCCGCGCTCCCAACTCTTATATCATCAATCATTCCCAATCTAAAATCTAAAATCTAAAATCTAAAATTGTATAACCGCATCTTTGAAATTACCCTCAACTATCATGATTTCTATTCCGGGATACCGCATTGACGGAGAACTTTATACAAACTCTCACACAGTTATTTATCGAGGTCTGCAGCTTGAGGAACAAAAACCCGTTATCCTCAAAACTCTCACGCCGCCATACCCTAGCCCAGCGCAAATATCCCAACTGCTGCACGAATCTGAAATTCTTAAAAATTTGAATTTCCCCGGAATAGTCAAGCTTTATAAAATAGAAACATACAATCACTTTCCGGTTTTAGTTTTAGAAGATTTTGGTGGTATTTCCCTAAAAGACTTTCTCAGCAACAACCAGCTAGAGTTACAACAATTTCTGCATATTGCCATCAAACTAGCCGAAACTATTGGGCAACTCCACGAACACCACATCATCCATAAGGATATTAAACCCAGCAATATTATTGTCAATATCGAGACAGGAGATGTCAAGATTGCTGATTTTGCGATCGCCTCCCTGCTACCGGGCGAAAACCCCGCCCCCAGCCATCCCCATTTACTCGAAGGCACTCTCGCCTATATGTCTCCTGAACAAACGGGACGCATGAATCGGGCGATCGACTACCGCACCGATTTTTATTCTTTAGGCGTCACCTTTTATGAAATGCTTTGTGGCGAATTGCCTTTTAAGGCGATCGATCCTATGGAATTAGTACACTGCCATATTGCCAAAACGCCAGTTTCTCCTTGTGAAAACAGAAAGCAAAAAGTAGAAAGCAGAAGCCTCGGAGGCAGAATCAATCAAGTAGGAACCAAAGAGATTCCTCAAGTCGTTTCTGATATCGTCATAAAACTCTTAGCAAAAACAGCCGAAGACAGGTATCAAAGTGCTTTCGGACTTTTGTACGACTTGGAAAATTGTCTCGATCAACTGCAAACTACAGGCGAAATTTCCCACATAACCCTCGGCGAACAAGATCAGTCAAGTCACCTGCAAATTTCCCAAAAATTTTACGGGCGAGAAGCAGAAGTTAATATGCTTCTCAGTATCTTCCAGCGGATGAGGCGAGGCAATACAGAAATTGTGCTGATTTCTGGTGGTGCAGGTGTGGGCAAATCGTCGTTAGTATATGAAGTTTACAAGCCGATCAGGCTGGAAAACGGGTATTTTATTGATAGCAAATTTGAGCAATTTAAGCGCGATATTCCCTACGCTTTTTTGCTCGAAGCTTTTCAAGATTTGTTGCGGCAAATTTTCACCGAAAATGCCGCAGAAATCCATATTTGGAAACAAAAAATTTTACAAGCACTCGGTGGCAACTGCCAAGTAATTATTGAAGCTATTCCCGAAGTAGAACTGATTGTCGGGCCGCAGCCCCCCGTCCCAGATTTAGGAGCAAGTGAATCTCAAAATCGCTTTAATTTAGTATTTCAAAACTTCATCCGCGTCTTTGCTCAAAAAGAACACCCGCTAGTAATTTTCCTCGACGACTTGCAATGGGTCGATTCAGCATCTCTCAAGTTAATAGAATTGCTAGCAACTGACCTGGAAACTCAATATTTATTGATAATTGGAGCTTATAGAGAGCAGGAAGTAGATGCACATCATCCTATAATGCTGACCGCCGAAGCAATTAAAAAAGCAGGCGGCACTGTGAGGGCGATCGCCCTTTCGCCTTTAGATATAAGCAGCGTCAACCAATTCGTTGCCGATACTTTGAACTGCGCCCCCGAAAACTCGCTAAGTTTAGCCGAGTTGCTTTTTCAAAAAACTGGGGGAAATCCATTCTTTTTAACTCAATTAATTAAATTTTTTCACTCAAAAAATTTAATTAAACTTAAACTTTCTTCCTCGAATAATGTGAGCAATCTAGCTGAACCTAACCTGTCGGGATTAGCGAAACCAATCTCAGAACAAACTGTGAAAAAATTTCCTATCACAGGCGAGTGGCAGTGGGATATCGAACAAATACAAGAAATGGGAATAACTGACAATGTTGTAGAATTAATGATAGATAACATTCAGAAACTTTCAGATAATACCCAGGAACTGCTTAAATTAGCCGCTTGTATCGGGAACAAATTTGATTTAAAAACTCTCTCGACAATCGCCGAAAAACCTCTGGTGTCGGCAGCAACAGACCTCGGTGAGGCACTTCATTCCGGTCTGATTTTGATCGGGAATAACGCCTACAAAATTCCGATCGCACTAGCAGCAAGTACAGAAGTAACAGACACAATCTCTAGAGATTTTAGCGATAAATTTTCCCTACCCGTGGCTGATGTTCCTAGCGCAACTTACAAATTTTTGCACGAGCGAGTGCAGCAAGCAGCTTATGCTTTAATATCCGATTCTCAAAAACAAGAAATTCATCTAAAGATAGGCAAGTTTTTACTTGAAAATGCACCGCCAGAGCAATTAGAAGAGCATATTTTTGATACCGTAAATCAACTAAATTTTGCCAAAGAAATCATCAGCAGCCAATTAGAACAATTTCAATTATGCCAATTAAATTTAATGGCAGGCTGCAAAGCAAAAGCAAGTGCAGCTTACGAACTTGCCCTGAAATATTTAACCGCAGGTATTGAACTGCTGCCCCCCGAAAGTTGGCAAACTGACTACGACTTGACTCTTGCACTCTACGAGTCAGCAGCAGAAGCTGCTTACCTCAATACCGACTTTGAACCAATGGAAAAATGGGCTGAAACTGTCCTGCAACACGCAAAAAATGAACTAGACACAATCAAAGTGTTTGAAATCAGAATCATAGCTTGTGCGATGCAAACCAAACTCCAAGAATCGGTAAAAATTGGTCGCGAAGCACTAAAAATGTTAGGAATAAACTTTCCCGAATCGCCGATTCCCCTCCACATTCAGCAAGCAATGGCTAAAACAGCAGCTTATTTAACCGAAAAGAAAATAGAAGATTTAATTGACTTGCCGATGATGACAAATCCGCATAAATTAGCAAGTATGCGCGTGCTTTCTAGTATGTTTTCAGCTACGTTTATAGTTGAACCTGTGTTGCTGCCTCTGATTGTGTGCGAGCAAGTTAATTTATCTATAAATTACGGAAATTCTACTTTTTCTGCCTTCGGCTATGCTAATTACGGAGCAATTTTAAAAGGAATAGTTAGAGATATTGAATCTGGGGATAGCTTCGGTCAATTAGCTTTGAATTTGAGCGATAGATTAAATGCGTTAGAATTCAAAAGCAAAACGCTTAATTTAGTAGCATTCATTTTGATGAACGGCAAGCATCACGTTAAAGACTCTTTGCCACTATTAGAGGAAGCCTATCAAAGCGCGCTAGAAAATGGGGATTTAGAATGTGTCGGATATGCAGCCGTAAATATTTGTCAGTCTTTGTATTTCATCGGTCAAGAATTGCCACAACTGGAACGGAGAATGGTAAGTTACAACCATTTGCTGTTTCAACTCAAGCAAGAAACTGTATTGACTTGGAATCAAATATATCGGCACACTATTTTGCAATTGATGGGAAAATTGGAAACTCCACACCTTGTGTTAGGTGAAGCATACAGCGAAGAAAAATTGTTGTCGCTGCTGTTGAAAGCTAACGATCGGGTGGGACTACAGCACTTTTATTTGCAAAAATTAATACTAGCGTATTTATTTGGAAATACCGCTACAGCGCTAGAAAATGCGGCGCAAGCCGAAGTATATTTAGACGGAGTTGCAGGCTTTATTAATGTTTCTGAATACCAGTTTTACGATTCTCTAGCCCGCCTAGCAGCTTATCCATCTGCAACAGACGAGGAACAAGAAGAGCATATTTTTTACGCTGTCAGTAACCGAAAAAAACTGCAACAAAAAGCGCTTTCTGCGCCCATGAATCTTCAGCATAAATGCGACTTACTTACAGCAGAAAAAGCGCGGGTTTTGGGCAATGTTGTGAGAGCAATGGAATATTACGATCGCGCAATTGAAGGAGCCCAAGAAAACGGCTACATACAAATACAAGCACTAGCAGCAGAATTGGCAGGAGCATTTTATCTATCCATAGGAAGAGAAAAAAATTCTAAAACTTACTTGACAGAAGCGCGTTATTGCTATCAGCGCTGGGGAGCAACAGCCAAAGCAGCGCATTTAGAATCGAAATACTCGCACTTGCTAAGTTCAGGCTCGATTTCAACTAATATTGAAACTCACAAATCTACCAGCAGCGCTTCCACTACGAACGACAGTGCAGGCGTACTAGACTTGACCACAGCAGTTAAAGCATCGCAAACCTTAGCCGACGAAATAGTTCTAGACAAACTGCTGGCAAAAATGATGAAAATTGTTATTGAAAATGCGGGGGCGCAGAGAGGCTTTTTAATACTAGAAAAAGAGGGTCAATGGGTGATTGAAGCATCAGGATCTGTAGATGTCGATCGCGTTGCTGTCATGCAATCAATTCCGATAGATTTTGTAGCTGACGATCGAGAAGTAACTTTGCTGGCAGTTGCAGTTGTGAATTACGTCGCCCGCACCCAGGAAAGTATAGTTTTAAATGATGCCACCCGCGAAGGACAATTTACTCGCACACCGTATATAATGGCAGTTCAACCTAAATCAATTCTTTGCACCCCGTTAATTAATCAAAGCCAACTCACTGGCATTCTATATTTAGAAAACAATCTGACTACAGGCGCTTTTACACAAGACAGGTTAGAAATATTAAAACTGCTGTCTTCTCAAATTTCTATCTCCATCAAAAATGCTCAACTTTACGCCCACTTGCACCAATTCAATCAGAATCTCGAAAATTTAGTACAGCAGCGTACCTCCGAACTCTCCCAAACTTTAGAAGACTTAAAATCAGCTCAAAATAAACTGGTAGAGTCGGAAAAAATGGCTGCCCTCGGCGGGTTGGTTGCAGGTGTTGCCCACGAAATCAATACTCCCATCGGCATCGGCATCACCGCCGCCTCCCTGCTTGCTGAAAAAGCCACAAAGTTTTTTGAGGTTTACAGTAACGGCCAAATAAAACGTTCCGAGTTAGAAAAGTTTCTGGATACCGCGATGCAAAGCAGTAATATGATCTTATCTAACCTCACGCGGGCAGCCGACTTGATTCACAGTTTTAAAGAAGTAGCTGTAGATCAGTCGAGCGAGTTAAAACGCACCTTTAATGTTAAAAACTACCTAGAGGAAATTTTGACATCCTTAACAGCAAAACTAAAAAGAACTAAGCACAAAATAAATATTAAGTGTGATGAAAATATTGTAGTGGACAGTTACCCCGGCGTAGTGTGTCAAATTGTGACAAATCTGGTGTTGAATTCCCTAATTCACGCCTACGATGGAGAGGACGAAGGAGTTCTGGCTTTTGATTTCAAACTAGAGGGCGATCGGCTAATATTTGAATATGCCGATAACGGCAAAGGAATTGACCCAGAAAATCTCAGTAAAATTTTTGAACCGTTTTTTACCACCAAAAGAGGTCAGGGAGGCACGGGATTGGGACTGCACATTATTTATAACCTTGTTACTCAAAAACTAAAAGGCACAATTAGCTGCACCAGTCAAGTAAATAAAGGTACAAGATTTATGATTGAATTTCCCGCTAAAATGAGCAGTTAGTTATGAGACCGCCAACATGGATATAAGTTTTGTATAGGAGAACGATATATGTCAGAAGCTAGTAAAAACCTGTTGGCTGCGGGCGATGACGAATTAATCGCGGCGGGGGATGATGAATTAATATTTGCCGAGGAAGACGAGGCGGAACAAAAACCGCTAGAAGAAAGTTGGAAAATATTAATTGTAGATGATGAAATAGAAATTCACAATATTACTAAACTCGCCTTAAATGATTTTAAATTTGAAGGTAAAACTATAACATTTATCAGCGCTTACTCAGGGAAAGAAGCTAAAGAAATCATCCAAAATAACTACGACATAGCATTAATTTTACTCGATGTAGTTATGGAAACAGAAGAAGCAGGCTTGGAAGTAGTTAAATACATCCGCGATATTTTAAATAATCAAATTGTGCGAATTATTTTACGCACTGGACAGCCCGGACAAGTACCAGAAGATGTAGTAATTGTCAGCTACGATATCAATGATTACAAAACTAAAACAGAACTTACTAATAAAAAATTATTTACCACAGTAGTCACTGCATTGAGAGCATTTAGATCACTCAATCAAATCGAGTCCAGCAAAAGCGAACTAGAAAAAATAGCTGCTGCTTCAGCCCGTTTTGTACCGCGTGAATTTTTGAAATTTCTCAAAAGAGAAAGCATCGTTGATGCCCGACTAGGAGACTCTGTACAAGCAGAAATGACGATTATGTTTGCCGACATTCGCTCATTTACAAGTCTCTCAGAAAGTATGTCTCCCCGAGAAAACTTTGAATTTCTTAACTCTTATTTAAGCCGAGTTGGCCCAGTTATCCGCGAGTACAACGGTTTTATAGATAAGTATATTGGTGACGGGATTATGGCTTTGTTTCCTAACAGGGCTGAAGATGCTGTACAAGCAGCAATTGAGATGCAGCAGCAAGTTAAAATTTATAACAGACACAGGCAAAACAGTGGCTATCAACCTATTTCGATAGGGATTGGCTTGCATACGGGGACTTTAATGTTAGGTACGATTGGCGAAGCGGAACGAATGGAAAGTACGGTGATTTCTGATGCCGTTAATTTAGCTTCCCGCGTGGAAGGATTGACAAAGCTTTATGGGGTGGCTATTGTAGCTAGCGTCCAAACCCTTTGCCGGATAGACGATCCTCAACATTACAAGTGCCGGTTTCTCGATCGCGTTCAAGTCAAAGGAAAACAAACACCTGTGGCTGTATTTGAAATTTACGATGGCGACTCGGCGGCAATGATCGAACTAAAAGCACAAACCCAAACTTATTTTGAACAGGGAATTTTTTTTCACTACCAGCAGCAATTCGCGCAAGCAAGGCAAATGTTTCTTCGCGTTTTGCAAGTCAACAAGTATGATAAGGCAGCAGCTTTTTATGCAGAAAGGTGCGATATGTTGATGAAGAATGCAGTCATTATGACTCTCGAAGGTATTGAAATTTAGCTAATTGGTAATGAGAAATTGGGCATTGGGCATTGGGCATGGGGAATTGAGAATTGGGCCGAAAAGAATTAGCAAAGGGGCATCCGCTAAGATAGTCAACGGTGAACAGTGAACAGTGAACAGTGAACAAATAACTTAATTTATGCGCTTCAAATCCCTTGATGTTTTTCGCGGAATTGCGATCGCCTCAATGATTCTAGTCAACAACCCCGGTAGTTGGGAACACGTGTATCCACCGCTAGATCACGCAGAATGGCACGGCTGCACCCCGACAGACTTAGTATTTCCGTTTTTCTTGTTCATCGTTGGCTGCGCGATGTCTTTCTCGCTGCCTAAATATATTCAAAATTATCCAAAAACCGGAATAGAAACCTCAAAAATTACACAAAAAAAGGAAAAATCTGAATCTGCTAAAAACCCTCTTTCTTCTTCCTTCTTCCTTCTTCCTTCTTCAAATATTTACTGGCGAATTGCGCGCCGCGCGGCGATTTTATTTATATTAGGGTTGCTGCTAAATACATCTTCGATCGCCCTTGACGTACTTTTCAACAGCGCCCCGGTGGAAAACTTCGGTAAAATCCGCATCATGGGAGTATTGCAGCGCATCGGCTTAGCTTATTTCATCAGTGCGATCGCCATTCTCAACCTTTCCCCCCGCAATCAAAAACTGCTCGCTGTTGCCGTACTTTTGGGCTATTGGGCTGCATTAACCGTATTTGCTGTAGGGGGGTACAGTGCCGGCGAACTCACGCCCGAAGGAAATTTAGGAGGATATGTCGATCGGCTAATTCTCGGTAGCCAACACCTGTACAAAGGTGGCCCCTTCGATCCAGAAGGATTGTTGAGTACCTTACCCGCAGTTGTCACAGTCCTCACAGGCTACTTTACCGGAGAATGGCTGCGAGTAGAGCCAATCAAAACCCGCACCAGTATCAACTTAGCAATCTGCGGCCTCAGTTGCGTGGTAATCGGCCACTTGTGGGGATTTTTATTTCCGATCAACAAACAACTCTGGACAAGTTCTTATGTAGTTTTTACTGCTGGTTGGGCGTTGCTATTACTAGCAGCTTGCTACGAAATAATAGAAGTGCGGGATTGGAAATGGGGGAGGCCGTTTGAAATCATGGGAGTGAATGCAATTTTCCTGTTTGTTGCTTCCGGTATAGTTGCCCGAATCCTGTTAAAAACTCATATTGGTACTGGTGCAAATGCTCCAACAACTTACACTTGGATTTATGCAAACTGGTTTGTGCCGTGGGCGGGGCCGCTGAATGGTTCCCTAGCGTTTGCCGTGACTGCGGTCTTATTTTGGTGGTTCATTTTGTATGGAATGTACCGCCGTGGTTGGGTGATTAAAATTTGAGTAGTTTAGTATGTAGTGGATATAACTCTTCTAACGATCTCAGATAAGGGGGATATTCCGATCGGGACGCCTGTTTAGGTTACAATTGAAGGCAGGAGGATTTTTTATGCCGACTACTGCTCAAGAAATCTATATTCAAGTTGTCCACACTTTGTCACCAACGGAACGGTTACGCTTGGCAACTCTGATCCTCAACGAGTTATCACAGCATAATGTCGCTGTCGTCGAACAAAGTGATACTTGGAGTGAGGAAGATGGTTTCGATGTAACAACCTTTTCTTTGCAATACGCAGCTACACTTTTCCCGGAGAGTGAGGAGATGGATTAGTGAAATTCAATCCGGGTGATGTAGTAACAGCAGATTTTCCAGGTGTCACAGGTGTTAAACGTCGCCCTGTTGGCGTCCCGATGAAAATTATGCTTGATTGTCTCGAAGTTCGTGATTCGCCCTGCGAAGTTCCTCGACCATTTCCTTAGTGTCAGCCACGATCGAGCGATTTCAGTTCTCGCAACGATACGATCACCACATAACAACGTTTATTGATGTCCGCTTCCTCAACATCGATCGCCCGTATGATCGGAAATCCGATCGCACCCCCGCCACAATTTCCACAAATGACCGCCCCCATCCCTTCCAGCTAAAGGATTTTGCCGATTTCTCGATCGCACGCCACCCCTCCCTAACTATAAATGAACCCAAATCGCTAAAATTAAAAAAAGATACGTAATAGGCAGGCAGGCGTCAATGATCCCAACAGTTATAGAACAATCCGGTCGCGGCGAACGCGCCTTTGACATTTACTCGCGACTCCTGCGCGATCGCATCGTCTTCTTGGGCCAACAGGTTGACTCTGACTTAGCTAACCTGATTGTTGCACAATTGCTATTTTTAGACGCCGAAGACCCGGAGAAAGATATTTACCTCTATATCAACTCCCCAGGGGGTTCGGTAACAGCAGGTATGGGCATTTTTGACACGATGAACCACATCCGCCCCGACATTTGCACTATTTGTCTCGGTTTGGCCGCCAGCATGGGCGCTTTTCTGTTGAGTGCCGGCGCTAAAGGGAAGCGGATGAGTTTGCCTCACTCCCGGATTATGATCCACCAACCTCTAGGCGGAGCTCAAGGACAAGCAACCGATATTGAAATTCAGGCCAAAGAGATTTTGTACCACAAACGCCGCCTGAACGAACATCTTGCCAACCATACCGGTCAGCCGCTTTCCCGCATTGAAGAAGATACCGAACGGGATTTCTTCATGTCCGCTGAAGAAGCAAAGGACTACGGATTAGTCGATCAAGTGATCGATCGCCGTCCTTCCGCCAGCCGCCCGATCGCCGCTGTCGTCTAAATAAAAAGTTAAAAATCAAAAATGAGGAAATATTCTTCATTTTTGATTTTTAATTTTTAACAGTCATATAGCAGTTTTCAGTGGAGTGAATTACAGATTCTGGGGCCCCTGATACGCCGTCATAGTTTAGTCCTTACTGTTTTTCATACAATTGAAAACTGCTATATGTAGCTTTTTCTAAAAAAACATCACACCTAGAAACCTACATAATTACTAGGGCAAAGATTCTAGATATTGCAGGAAGTCGAGCAATTCTACTTGAGTTAAGAAATGGCGCGCTTCTTTGCCATAAGCTTGTTTGAGATAATCTTTTCCTTGGTTGGCAGTCCAAGCCAGCCGCTGGATTTCCTCAGTGGTTCTGCTATAGATTTCCAGATATTCTAGGAAATCTACTAACTCTTCGCTAGAAAGCTCTCTCTGCGACGACTTGCTGTAATTGTGTTCCAGACATTGGGTTTCCTGTGGTTTTTTCCATCGCAGCCGTTTGAGGAGAGCGTCTATTTGGGCGATCGTATCAGAATTATCCTCGATCGCATCGCTGGGAATTCCTACTGCGATCGGTTGCAATTCCCTGACTTCGGCCGCACCCTGTAGCAGTTCACTTTGGCTAGCAGTCGGCACATCCAGTTCCGCGATCGGTTCGCCGTAGCTGGAAGAAAGCCAAGCATCCGAGTCTAACTGCTTCGGTACAAATCCAGTAGCCTCCGGCAGATCGACCGTTGGCGGCAGCGGTTCCGGTACAGGTGCGATCGGCTCTTCATTTAATTTCGCTTCAGTCTTGACAAAATTGCTTTGATGTGCTTCCGGTAATTTTTCAGCAACAGGCATTTCTAGAACCGGAAGAGGAACACTTGTCGGCCCAACAGGAACCGGAACAGCAGGAGGAGGGGGAGGGGGAACAGCAGCAACCGGGGAAACAGCCGGAGGAGGGGGAACAGCAGCAACCGGGGGAACAGCAGCAACCGAAGCAACCGGAGCAACCGGAGCCGGATCAACACTTGCGATCGCACTTGCGGGCTGAGCAAATCCGAGGATAGCGATCGCTCGCAACCGGGCGCGGTCTTCAGCATCCTCAACAGACTCAGCAGCCGACATAGCCGTAACAAGAGTTTTGCCGTCAACCTGAACCAGACAGCGAACAACAAACTTACCGTGATGAACAGTCAGCAACTCACAGATTAACTGTCCAGCGGGATAAAGGGCGCGAAATTCAGCAAACATAATTTTTTGACCCCGAAACCAGGAGGGGCTTATGACTTAAGTGTAGTACAGCCAGAGAGAAAACAATTTTCTGAAAGCACCTATTCAACATACAATAAATTAAAGGTGAGTCATCCGCGCAACCTTACACGCCACTAAACCCCATCCCACATCCAGCGGTTTAAGCTAACAAGCATCGGGCGTCATTTCTACCTATAGGAGATGACACAGCAACTAAGCAAAAGTAGTAAAAGTCTCCGGTTTTGTGTACCTTGCACTTTCTACAGCACAGATTGCTCCCGACCCGCTCGTTGCACCTCTGTCCGCAAGGGCAGATCGCGTGCAAAAAACAGGGGCATCGCAGCAGCGAGCTACTAGCAATTTTGCCTTGATGCGGTAAATTCTTTGCTAAAGCAAGAAGCAAGAGGCACTTCAAAAGGAAGAAGGAACAAGGCAGAAGGAACAAGGCAGAAGGAAGAAATGCAAATTTTCTCCCTCTCCATCCCTCCATCGGCTCATCCTCGACTCAAGCCGTCGCTTTCAGTATCGAGCCATCTTTTAAGAACCGACAGGGGCTTTCTAATTCGCAAAGTGCTCGGCGCTGCTGACCTAAAAGCAAACAAACCAACGCTAAAAAATTGTATTGGGGAATAGCGTGCGGGACAGTTTTCTGCACCGTCAGCAGTCAGTTCAAGACAGACAGCAGACAATTAGCACCAAGCCGGTGTCGGGAGAGAATCTCAAAAAAACCTCGCGATGAAACAAGGTGGCTGTGCTCGCGTCTCCACCTATTAACCCGCGCATTTGTTGGGAAGCAGGCACAGCTTCCGGCCCGAGGGGGTGCGGCTGATTTCGCCAAAATAAGACTAATTGCTGGAAACAAGAGGATCGATCGCTACATGGAATTTTCTATCGCTGCACTGCTGGCAAATTTTACAGAAGACAAATTAGTGGCCCCTAAAGCATTGGAGAAAAAACTCGACTGCAACGACGCCACCAGTCAACTCAAACTTCAAATCGCATTAGAAGCTCTAGAGAAAATTGGCATATTAGTCAAAGACAAAGGCCGCTATCGCCGAGTAGCTGAAGACGACGTAGTAGAAGCAAAACTGCGCTGTTCGAGCAAAGGATTTTGCTTTGCAATTCAAGACGCCGAAGGCTCAGAAGACGTTTACGTGCGGGAAAGTCACCTTTCGACAGCTTGGAATGGCGATCGAGTCTTAGTCAAAATCATCAAAGAAGGTAGCCGCCGCCGATCGCCCGAAGGCGAAGTCATGCTCATCCTCGAACGCGCCAACCCCTCGGTACTCGCGCGAGTCAAGCAAACCGCCACCCCCACCGGTCGCGTCAGCTACAGAGCAATCCCCCTGGACGATCGCCTGTTGTTTGAACTAGACTTGCTCGCAAACGGCACAAATCTCCAAGAGGCGATCGACCACCTAGTACACGTCGAAGTCAAACGCTACCCCCTCGGCACCCACCGCCCAGTCGGCAAAGTAGTACAGGTACTCGGTTCCGACGCCGAAGCCGCAGACGACCTCGACATCGTATGCTGCAAACACGACTTGCCGCGATCGTTCCCTGCCGCAGTCATCAAAGCAGCCGAAAATTTGCCCAGCAAAGTCAAAAAAACCGACATCAAAAAACGGCTAGATTTGCGTAACATTCTGACTGTTAGCTTCAGCAAAAACGAACCGGGAACAACCAACAACGAAAACCATGCCCCCCAAGCCCAGGAGGAAAATCTCTCCGAAGGAGGAGGCGAAAAGGAGTTTGACCCAACATCATTCCTCTCCGATCCGCCAGTGGAACGCGCTTTGTCGATCGAAACCCTGAAGCCCGGCCGCTGGCAAATAGGAATCCACATCAGCGACGCCGCCGAGTACGTACAGCCAGAAACCCCGATCGACCGCGAAGCCCGCAAGCGAGGCACCGCCGCCCATCTGGGAGAAAAAATCATCGCCGTACTGCCAGAAACCCTCAACGAGCGCTGCTCCCTCCTGCCAGACAGCGAACGGCTGGCCTTCAGCATACTGCTCACCCTCGACCAATCAGGAGAACTCCTAGAATACGAAATTCAAACCAGCGTCATTCAAATTGACTACCACCTCACCTACGAGCAAGCTCAAGCAATTCTCGAACCAGGCGATGCCGAAGAGCACCCTTTATCCTCCGCCCTCCGTCCTTTCCTAGATCAAATCGGGGCAGCCTCACAGGCAGCCAGAAAGACAAGGCTCAAGCGGGGAGCTTTTGAACTAAATTTGCCCGATGCTAACTCTCACTTCGACGACGAAGGCGAATTAGGAGCTTTTGCAGTGGCTCCCCCCGCTCAGTCGGCTGTCTCCGAGTTAGTCGTACTCGCCAACCAAGCTGTCGCCACTCACCTGCAGGCCTTGGGAGTCCCAGCAATTTACCGCGTTCAGCCGATGCCAGACCCGGCAGACATTCAAGAGTTCATCAAACTCTCCAACAACCTCGGAGGCGAACTGTATCTCGAAACCGAAGAAGAAGTTTTGCCCTTGGACTTTCAGCGATTTACCCAGCAGTTTGCCGGCCTTAAGTCCGAAAGAGTTCTCACCTACCTGCTAGAAGACACCATGAAGCCCGCTGTTTACAGCACAACTCCCAAGCCGCACTTCGGTTTGGCGCTGTCAGAGGGTTACACGCGCTGCACTTCGCCGCTTTCCCGCTACGCCGATTTGCTGGTACTGCGGGTGTTGCAAGCGGTGTTCGAGCAAGGCCGCAGCAGTCGCACAACACGGGCTAAGGAAAAAGTTGACTTGCACCATTCCTCCTGTCACGGTCAAATTACTTGGAATGTTCTCCCGCCAGATTTGCACCACGAATTTGAAACAGAGTTTGCATCGGCGGTGGTACACCTGACGGAACGCGAAAGGGTTGCTGAGGATGCCGAAAGCGATTTGCAGGGATTGAAGAAAACCGGATTGATGAAAGAACGCACCGGCCAAACTTTCCAAGGTTTGATTACAGGTGTGCAGTCTTACGGTTTCTTTGTGGAAATTGAGGTGCGGCCGCCGGAAAGCGACATCCTGCGAGTTGAGGGATTGGTGCATGTTTCTTCGCTCAAGGATGACTGGTACGAATATCGATCGCGCCAGCAAACTCTGGTGGGCCGCAAAAACCGCAATCAGTACCGTTTGGGCGATCGGGTAGAAGTTCAAGTCAAGAGTGTTGACTACTACCGCCAGCAAATTGATTTAGTTGCAGTTGGTGGCGGCAGCCAAGCTTTTGATGATGATGAATAATCTGTTGACTGTTGACTGTTGACTGTTGACTGTTGACTGTTAGCTTTTCTCAATACTTAGTTGTCATTGTCTGGCAACTAAGTATTGAGAATTTCGCGGCCAACTCTACTCAAAAATCATTAATGACTAATATCAAATCCGATAGCATCGTCTGGCCTAAAATGCAGTCAAAAGTCAACAATCACGGCCGAGGCAACCGGAATTTCTATAATTTATCTGCGTTAATCTGTGTTAATCTGCCTATATCTGCGGTAAAAAAAAGAGAATGTGTTAACCGCCCCGGACAAGGGATGGACGCAGATTAACGCAGATGAAGATAAGAGATTTATGAATAACTCCGATGCTAAAAAAGTTGATATAACAACTCATTACTAACAGTCAACCGTCCACTAAAAAATAACTAATGACGAATAACTACCCCCTAATCTTAGGAGTTACCGGAGCATCGGGACTGATTTACGCGGTGCGAACTCTGAAATATTTGTTGGAAGCCGATCGCGCGATCGAACTGGTAGCATCCAAGTCTACTTACATGGTTTGGCAAAGCGAACAGAACACCCGAATGCCTGCAGAGCCGACGCTTCAAGAGGAATTCTGGCGGGAACAAGCAGGAGTACCCACAATGGGTAAACTTCGGTGCCATCCTTGGCAAGATGTCGGTGCTAATATTGCTAGTGGCTCCTTTCGTACCCAAGGGATGATCGTTATTCCCTGTAGCATGAGTACGCTGGGCAAATTGGCGGCTGGCTTGAGTTCGGATTTGCTCGAAAGAGCGGCCGACGTTCAGCTCAAGGAAGGGCGAAAATTGGTACTCGTGCCTCGCGAAACGCCTTTTAGCTTGATTCACCTGCGGAATTTGACTACCTTGGCGGAAGCTGGAGCTAGAATTGTACCAGCGATTCCTGCTTGGTATCACAATCCGCAAACTATTGAAGATTTGGTAGACTTTGTGGTGGCTCGCGCTTTAGACCAGTTGGGGATTGATTGTGTTCCTCTCAAACGCTGGAAGGAAGAAGAAGGGAGTTAGTTGGCAGTTGACAGTTGACAGTTGACAGGTAGTTATGGATGATTTGTTAGTTTTAATTAGCAATACTTCGGCTACGCTCAGCACAAGTTCCCAATTACCAATTACCAATTACCAATTACCAATATTTTTAATATGCGACTTGTATTTTTGCTAGTAATTGTGTTGGGGTTAACTATTTTTGCCCTGCAAAATGTGGAGCCGGCATTATCGCTGGTGTTTTTGGGAGTTCGATCGCCTGCTTTGCCCTTATCTATCTGGATTCTGCTCAGCATGGTGGTGGGAGCTCTCACATCTTTATTGATTTCTGGTTTGCTGGCTTTTTCAAATTACCTATCTTCAACGCGGGCCCGCACCGGCCGATCCGGTCGCAGCCGTCCCGATACTTTCCCCGAAGACGGGAGAACACCTTACACGCCACCTCCCCCTCCTAGAAAACAGGAAATTGACCCGGATCTGAATAGGGAAAATAGCCAAACTCAGGCTGCTGGTTCCTACCGAACTGAGTACGGTACGCCGGCCGGTTACAGTTCCCGGACTTTCCTGCAAGAAACTCCGAACCCGGATGGGGCGAAGGATTACGCTCAACCGGGGACTTATGCAGCGGCCGACGATGAGGACGATTGGGTCTCAGATGGCTCAAAATCGGGTTCTCCAGGGGGTGATGACGATTGGGGGGACGATCGCGATTTTTCCGATCGACCGCAGGTAAATGATGTTCCAGCGGCAAATCCGAGGGCTTATGAAGCTCAGCAGGAACCGAAAAGCAAGTCTTGGGCTGGCTCCGTATATTCTTACGGCTATCGAGATCCGAGCCAGTCTGGGGTGGGGCAAACTGAGGCTGTATACGATGCGGAGTATCGAGTGCTGGTTCCTCCGGGAGGGGATATTCCTAAACCCGCTGATGAAACACCAATAAATCCTATGGCAGAAGCAGAGGATGATTGGGGATTGGATGAGGGTGATGAGTTTGAGGACGATGATGGCTTCAGTGCCGGATCGATTAACCTGAAAAAATAGAAAAATATCGGAGGATTTGGCAGTGGATGGGTTGAGGGGAGTAAATATTTATCTTGTCGGGATGATGGGTGCGGGGAAAACAACGGTAGGGCGGATTTTGGCAAAAAAATTAAAATACCGTTTTTTTGATACTGATGAACTAATTGTTCGAGTTGCTAATCAGTCAATTGCTGAGATTTTTGATCGAGAAGGGGAAGAGGCTTTTCGGGAACTAGAAACTAAAGTGCTGGGGGAATTGTCTGCGTATCAAAATTCGGTCGTGGCTACGGGCGGCGGTATTGTGACGCGATCGATGAATTGGGGTTACTTGCACTACGGTGTAGTAGTTTGGCTGGATGTGCCTGTAGATCAATTGTACGATCGACTGCGTTCAGACACCGCTCGACCCCTACTGCAGGAGGGCGAGATCAAATCTAAGCTGCAAAGCCTTTTGAAAGAGCGAGAGCGTTTCTACACTCAAGCAGATGTCCGAGTCTGTGGGGGTGTGGGGGAAAGGCCTGAAGCAGTGGCGACGAGGGCGATGGAGGAAATCCAAAAAGTTATCAAATCAGAAACCGGGCCAGATCTCAATTGATACATTGAGAAATTGGGTTGCTGACAAAATAACAGGTTTTAGAAGACTTTTGATATTAGTTCACAAAAAGAATGCAACCCTACACAAGCTCCAAACAACCAGATTCATCGGTCATTCCCAAAATCTAAAATCTAAAATCTAAAATCTAAAATCGTATGACTTCGGTAAAAATACTGATTTTTGTCTGAGTGTGTCGGTTTAACCACCCAATATTTTGCAATCCACCGGGTTTGAGTGGATGTGAAGTGTAACTTTTATAACTATGAGGATGTGGCGATGCCGAGATTTTATACAATAACTAATGGCAGACTCATCTAATGCGTTAAAGTCGGCTATTGAGTTCTCCCTAAAAATAAAAGGGCCCCACCGCTGAAGGGCTGTAGGGCGCAAGGACAGTTAAACGCTAACTTGATTGTCGGGAAATTTAGCATCAATGCTACCCTGCTATGTGACGATTTTACGATCGTCCATTCACTCATCAACTCTCCCGTATCAAAAAATGTAACCCAGCACCGATCGAATTCCACCTGCCTTATTCTAAAAACAATACCTCATGCATTCTGACGAGCAGCTCCCTAAAGCTGCTTTTTTATTGGAATCGAGTTTTTGCCTGCCCGACTTGCGGACTCTTGGGAATAACATTTTGAGCAACAGTGGCTGCACCTCAATACTGCCATAGCGGTTTTCAGTTCCACTCCAGGTTCGTCGGTAATTGGTCATTGGGAATTGGGAATTGGGAATTGGTAACGCGGAATCGGCAATTGAGAAGCTGTATCTCACGAGGCTTGAAAACTGGTATGATTACGCCGCAGAACCGGGCATTAATCCGGGGGGGGATTGAAAAAAATAAGCTGTATTGATTGATTGATGGACGATCTGATAGTTTGCGACTAAATATCCCTTGGGAGTTATAGAATGTGGTTGGATGAATTTCCCGTTCCTCATTAAGAGAATACGAGCCTGCCTGTTTTTAACCAAAACTCGATCGCTCCACCCAGCCCCACACCTGTTAAAGAAATGGTAGCTAATACCGCAAAAGCCCGCCAATTTTTCCAACCAGATATTTGAATATCGAGTCTTGCCAAAGCTCCGGCTGAAATCAAGACTAAACAAGTAGCAAAAAGGTGTAACCAAGCAATAACTACCACTGCCAGAAAAGCTCCTAAAATTATAGAAATAAAAGCACCCATATCACTCGAAAACCACCGCAGGATTAATGCTTTTATGTCTCTCAGCGGGAAGGACAAGGCTGCAGCCAACACTATAATTGAAGCTATGGCTAGAAACCAAGTCAGGTGCGGAGGAACGTCAAACTCAGATAATTTCCAGCCAAAAGTGAAATAAGTAACAAAAAGTAGAGTTAGGGAAAGCCAAGAGTTTTTTTTCATCCAATGGCACAATTAGAAGAACCAGGCAAAAAAAGATGATGAGCCGGAGGACTTGGTATAGGGGCTATAGGTTAGTAGAAATAGCTTGCACCGGACAGGTAGGGATGCACTGCTCGCAAACGATACACCGCGATCGAGCAAAACTTAGTTTAAAGCTTTCTGGGTCAAGGGTCAAGGCTTCTGTCGGGCAAACCCCCGTACACAAACCGCAGTGAACGCAGATATCTTCGTCTATGAGTATTTCCCGGCTAGCTAGGGAAACGCCGATGTTTTGCGATCGCATCCAGTCGATCGCCGCTTCTAGTTGGTCGATGTCCCCTGATAACTCTAGCACCAGTTTGCCCACTTGATTCGGAGCCACCTGAGCACGGATAATGTTGGCTGCAACATTAAAATCCTTTGCCAGTCGATAGGTGACAGGCATTTGGATCGATCGTTGGGGAAACGTCAGTGTTACCCGTTTTTTCACCCTGCAAGTCCTCGGTAATTTATAAACAATCTTTGTTATCTTATGTTTTAGCGCACTTGGCCTAATTCTGGCCTCTTCAAAAATTTTTATGAGATTGGTCAGATTATCTCAAAATGTGGTATAATCTGAATTTATTATTTAAAATACCAACATAGAAATAAAACGGCAATATATTTTATGACCCAGAATTCGCCCAAGTCAACTGTTGCCCCCGCCGCCCCAAATCCCGAAACAAAAGTCGCCACGCGCCTCAGAAACTTATTGATCGTGTTAACAGCGATCGCCCTTTCAATATCCATCTTCTTCGGGCTGCAAACCCAAACGCCGTCAAGCAGTCTCACCGACATGGCAAAAGCTTCAACGCCATTAGAAACAGCTTTGGTAAATGGCAAACCGACACTCATGGAATTTTATGCTAATTGGTGCGGTAGCTGTCAGGCAATGGCTAAGGATCTGAGCGAAATAAAACAGAAATACGCCGAACCGATGAATTTTGTGATGCTGAATGTAGACAATGACAAATGGCTGCCAGAAATCACAAAATATCGAGTAGATGGCATTCCGCACTTTGTCTATTTGAACGATAAAGGCAGCGCCGTTGCTGAAACGATGGGCGAAATGCCGCGCAGTATTATGGAAGCTAACTTAGAAGCTTTAATTGCAGGAAAACCTCTGCCACACGTCCAAGCTGGCGGTCAAGTTTCTAATTTTACTCCCCCCACAGGGCCTGTGAAAACAAGTAGCTCCGACCCCCGCGCCCACGGCTCTCAAGTACAGTAAAAGAAGTCATTAGTCAGTAGTCATTAGTCAGTAGTCATTAGGAATGAGAGGGGTTGCTGATTTACGGTATGAAAGGCTAAATATGCTAGTCATAGAAACCTGTATCGACAAAGCTTGGGGAGTTTCACCTTATTTTTTTCATACCCTGATTAAGCAACGCCAAAATGAGAGCGATCGCGCCTCAGTTAAGGAAGGGCGATCGCTTTTGAGGTAAGGTTATGAGCAACTAAATTGCAGGTTTATTGTTTAATTAGTTAATGAGTAGAATTAACCGCGAAAGGAACCGATTACAGATCAATCTGTTAATATTGACAGAATAGGTAATCCATCAGATGTCCAATTATCTACAATATTATCCACCAACCATTCTTGCTCAAATCCTTGAAATATTGGGTCAATATCCTGTTCTCTTGTGACAATTTGGAGAAAGTCAAAAATTTGTTGACTCCTTTTTTCTGCAAATATCTCTTGTTGATATTCAGGTACAGATGCAGCAAACGTTAAAACAAGGATAGAGCGATTCCAAATAGATGCACCAAGTCGATTAGTCAAAAGGCGTAGTGTTCGCTTTTCGTCTGGACGAAAACGTGTTTCGTTAAGCCTAGTCACATAGATGGTTGCATAAATGTGAGCTAAATTAACTTTAGCCCGTACTAAAGATAGGTAGGCTTCATCACAGGCTTCGTCATCCTCAGCTAATCCAGGTGTATCGATAAGAGACACATCGCCTAGAGGAGTTTTGTAAGCATAATGCTCAACAATTTTTGTACAAGCTTCATACTCAGAAGTCTCAGCAATGTAACTACCAAACGCCGCATTGATAAAACTTGATTTGCCAACACCTGTCCGTCCCACTAGCAGAAATTTACGCATAGTTTACCAACGGAACAACCCACCTAAAAATCCTATTGCTGCACCAATTGCACCCCCGATACCAGCACCGACAGGCCCTGCTATAGAGCCAATTTTAGCCCCAACAGTTGCTCCCATCGCTGCAAGTCCTAGCACCTCAGAAGTCTTATTTGCGACTACTGCAGCCTGCCTCTCATTAAGCTCAATAGGTGTATATGTTGGGGCTGGCTCATAAATTTTTTCTATTATAACTTCTCTTTCCTTATCAGGTCGTTTGACTCGCTCTACAGTTGCCATGAAAAATGGTGCTGCACCTTTAGCAGAAATTCTTGCATATATCTGCGTATAAAGTTCACCTAACCATTTTTGTCCATCGGGAGTTCTCTCACTTTTGTTATCAACTGCAACTGACGGAACGTTATTTGCTATTCCAATGCCAGTGTATTTAGCGATCTCTTTCCGAATGAGTTCCGTCCTTTTCTCCAATGCAATCGGATAGTCTGAGGAATTCTTTGCACCTGCAAAAGTAAATATAATAACAGCTTGTTCCCAAATTTTTGAATTGAAAGCCTCAGAAATCAGTTTGATTCCTCGTTTTTCGTCATTAGTAACTCTTGTTTCATCTAAACGGCTGACAAACCACATAGAGTCAACATGGCTGACATCAGAACGCATCAGTTCTAAATATTCATAATCATTTCCTACTTCCTCAAGATCATCGCACAAGCCAGGAGTATCAATTATAGTGAAATTAATCCCATTGAGTTCATTCTCATACTTTTTAATATCCATGGTACAAGGTTCATAGTCACCGACTACAGCAATTGTTTTACCCATCAAACTATTTACAGTGCTTGACTTGCCAACTCCTGTACGACCAACCAATAGAAAAGTGAATTTTTTGCCCTGCGTTACTTGCAGTTTTTCCTTCAGAGTTTCTAACCAATTTCTTGCTTGCTCTTCATCATTGCTATTGAATACAGACATAGCTTGATTCTCCTATTTGACAAACGAAATAAACAACATAGTCTTCAATTGTCGCTATTAAATTACAGCCTTTAATTCCGTAAATACATCATATACAGAATTTTTCATTGTAGTCTATGATTAAATGTAATCAAATGTAATTAATGTTACACACTATCTCTATCGAAGAAAGTCACATTTTGTAATAGATATCATAAAATGTCATAAAAAGTTTGATACAATAAGCAAAACCACTACACCTACCCGACCAATGGACGTTCAAGAAGTCTTGAGATTTGCCGACGAAATGGTTTTCGCCAAAACAGGAGAACACTTGGACGATCTGCAAAAATCGATCCTGCTGGGTGTATGGGAAGGTCAAAAATACTCTCAAATCGCAGAAACATCATATTGTAGTGAAGGTCACGTCAGAAATATCGCCTCAAAATTATGGAAGCGTTTATCAAATGTATTAGGTGAAGAAGTAACTCAATCGAATTTACGCTCAGCACTTGAGAGGAGACAAGTATTCATTGTTTCACAAAATTTTGGTAATGATTTTGTATTTTGTAACGTCAATGTCAGTACAGATAGCCAATCTCCAGAAGTTACAAAAACCCGATCGCCCTCAACCCCCACCCCAGAAACATCCCAACCCCAAACCAGACTAGACTTAGCAGACGCACCTCATATTTCATCATTGTCCGATTCGCCTGATGGCGATAGCTTCGCTTCACGCACATCCGAACTCGCCACCCTCGAAAAATCGATCGTTCAAGACAAGTGCAACCTTGCAGCCATATTAGGAATAAGCGGCATCGGCAAAACCGCACTGTCCCTCCACCTCATCCAAAAAATTCAGCATAACTTTGAATGCGTCATCTGGCGAAGTCTCCGCCACTCCCCACCCTTAGAAACTACCCTAAAAAATCTCCTAGAATTTCTCTTAAATAAACCAGAAATTGAACTCCCTACCAGCATGGCCGATCGCCTTTCCCTATTAATGGAATATCTGCGAAAAAACCGCTGCCTCATTATCCTCGACGACGTGCAAACCATTCTCAGCAGCGGACAACTAGCAGGAAATTACCGCCCAGAATGCGAAAACTACAGCATCCTTTTCAGACAAATCGGAGAAACAACCCACAACAGTTGCTTAATCCTCAACAGTTGGGAACCACCCAGAGAAATTACCGCCTTAAAAGGAGAAAATTCACCCGTTCGTAGCTTACAACTCAAAGGCATAGGTACAGCAGCAGCCGAAATTTTCCGCCAAAAAAGTTTACTCAATCCCGAAACATGGGAAAACTTAATTAACACCTACCGAGGCAATCCATTGTGGTTGAAAATAGTCGCCACCACGATTAAAGAAATATTCCGAGGTAGGGTTGCAGAATTTTTAAAATATGATAGGCTATTCTTAGGTGAAGAATTGACAGCAACCTTGTACCCCCAGATAAATCGTTTGTCAGAATTAGAGAAAAAGCTAATCTGCCGCCTCAGCCGCGAAGCAAATTCAGTTTCAATAGAGCAATTGCTACAAAATGCCGATTTATCGCCCTCGGAGTTATTCGACGGGCTGCAATCTTTGGGGAGGCGATCGTTAATTGAAATAGAAGAACAGGAGAATGAAACGCTATTCAGTATTTGTCCTGTGGTGAGACAATATGTGCTCTCAAATCCAGTTGGTTGATACTTTCCGACAGTCCGACATTCCGGCATGGGTTTCAACCCCTGCCTCAAAGCTAAAGTCGGTTAAAACCGACTACAGAATGTGATGAAAATGCAATTAATTGTAGTCTTATTTTAGAGGACTTTCGCTGTGAGACAGGGGTTGAAAACCCCTATCGAACTGGAACTAAAACGAGAGATGCGATCGCAAATATGAATACTGCTGAACCTTCATTAACTAAAACTGAATTAAGAAAATCGCTCCTGAACACCCGCAAATCCCTATCAGCACAAGAATGGAGACAAAAGAGCGCAAGCATCTGCAACCACCTGCAAAACTCCCCCGCATTCGCCCAAGCAAAAACAATCCTTGCCTACTTTAGCTTTCGCCAAGAGCCCGATTTAAGTCCCCTATTTCTAACTCCCCGCAAATGGGGATTTCCCCGCTGTGTCGGCAAAGACTTATCCTGGCACATCTGGCAGCCCGGAGATGCTTTACATACTGGAGCTTATGGCATACTCGAACCCCTGCCGGATGCTCCTAAAATAGATTACTCAGAAGTAGATTTAATCCTCGTACCCGCTGTAGGCTGCGATGTTCGCGGCTATCGGTTGGGCTACGGCGGCGGCTATTACGACAGAATGCTCAGTTTAGCTGAGTGGGAATCAAAAATTACGATCGCCACAATCTTTGAATTTGCCTTGCTGGCCCAACTACCCGTTGACTCCTGGGACAAACCGCTGCACGGAATTTGCACAGAGAGCGATTTGACAATCGTACAGCAAAAATCAAAAAGGTCGATCGACAAATTAATGTTCGGTAATTAAGTCTATAAGAGTTATGGATTTATCTCGTTGTTATCCAGATTTGAATCTAGTCGTTTGAGAGAATTCAATCATATCCAGAAACCGAGGTTTGAACTGGGACTCAAACCCACATTTCGCAGGTCCTTAAACCCACATTCCGCACCATGAACTGTCACCAAAAGGTACACCTACTAACTGTAGCAGTTTTTTAGGAAATATGTATAAGGATAGTAGGCTTTTGGGTTTTTCCCACAATAGATTCATAAAATTTATTGCGGCAAAACTAGATGTGAGGCCAGCTTACTACCCCTACTTTTAAGCCTAATAGTTCGGTTGCCTTCAAGCTGTCTAGAGGCTTAGAAATTCGGTTGCCTTCAAGCTGTCTACAGGCTTAGAAAATAAATATCCTTGCCCCAACTCACACCCCAACTCTCGCAGTTTCTGTAGCTGTGTTGGCGTTTCTATGCCTTCTGCCACGACATCCATACCTCGGCTGCGAGCCAGCGTCACAATTGTCTGGATAATTTCTACGCCACTGTTGTCTGATCCAATGCGGCTCACAAAAGAGCGGTCAATCTTTAATGTATCAATGGGAAACTCGTGTAAGCGGCTTAAAGAAGAGTAGCCCGTGCCAAAGTCATCGATACACAACATAAGGCCTAGAGCTTTTAGCTGCTTCAACATCTTTTCTTCCCTGGATACTGTTTCTAAAATGCAGCTTTCAGTAATCTCAAGTTTTAGACAGTAGCTGGGAAAGCCAGTCTGCTGCAAAATCTCCTCAATTCGATTGAGTAGGTTGACTTGCTTTAGCTGCACGGGGGAAAGATTGACATTAATCGCCAAGGGAGGTGTTTGGGGAAACTGTTGCTGCCAAATACTAATCTGGTGACAAGCTTCCTGCAAAACCCACCACCCCAGTTCATTGATCAAACCAGTTTCTTCAGCCACAGGGATAAACTCGGCAGGCGGGTAGATCGTGCCAGATGGGTGATGCCAGCGCACCAAAGCTTCAAAGCCACTCAGTTGCCCCGTAGAAAGGGAGACAATGGGCTGGTAGTGAAGGCAAAATTCTTGTAGCGCGATCGCCCTTCTCAAGTCGTTTTCCAACTGCAAGCGCGTCATTGCAACAGTTTGCATCGCTGGATCAAAAACTTCGTAACGCCCTCTGCCTTGAGCTTTAGCATAATACATGGCGATATCCGCATCTCTGAGCACGTCTTCTGGGCGATCGTAACCCATTGTGCTAACGATAATTCCAATGCTGATCTCGGTAAATACTTCATAATCATTCAAAGTAAACGGCTGCCTTAATTGATTTTGGATACGTTCAGCCACCCTGTTTGGTTCATCAATATCTTTAATATATTCCAGCAATATCACAAATTCATCTCCTCCAAACCGCGCAACTGCATCTGTATGGCGTAAACAAACTTGCAGTTGACGAGCAACGCTTTTTAGTAATTCATCCCCTACCAAATGTCCGAGGCTATCATTCACTACTTTAAAGCGATCGAGGTCAATAAATAGCACCGCATATAGATAATCTTCACATCTGTACGACAAGTCAATCGCCTGTTGCAGCCGATTCATAAACCAAGCGCGGTTAGGCAAACCCGTTAGCGCGTCGTGAAAAGCATCATGTCCTAATTTTTCTTCTCTTTCCAACAACTGAACTTGAGCCTGTTGAAGCTCATTGTAGGCTTGTCTAAGTTCAGCCGTTTGAGAAGCCACCCGTTCCTCTAACTCAGAAGTGAGTTTCTGCAAGGCCGCTTCCGCCTCTTTTCGCGCTTCAATTTCCTCTTTGAGAAGCACATTTTGCTCTTCCAGCGTCTTGGTCAAATTTCGCAGTCTCAGGTGTAGTTGCACGCGGGCTAGGACTTCCTCTTGCTGAAAGGGTTTGGTAATATAATCTACTGCCCCCATTAACAGACCTTTAACCTTATCCACGCGATCGGTAAGAGAGGTCATAAAAATCACAGGGATATCTTTCGTTGCCACCGATGCTTTTAAGCGGTAGCAGGTTTCAAACCCATCTATCCCCGGCATCATCACATCTAACAATATGATATTTGGCGAAACTTCTTGTAATTTCTCAATAGCACTTTCCCCATCCTTCGCCACCAAAACCTTGAATCCTGACTCCTTCAAAAAATCGAACAAAAGTTTGAGGTTATTCGGGTTATCGTCAACAATTAAAATTACATTATCGTTTTGTTTAATCATTTTATTCCCCCCAATGTCTTTTTACAAAAGCTAGTAGTTCTTTTTCTTCAAAATTTTTCGCAAATTGCAATATTTTATTAGCAAAGGGTAGATAGTTGCCGTCTATCTGCTTTAGTCGATTGGCTTCCTGCTCAACAACTTCAATATCGCCGATCCGAGCCGCATTAAACAGCGCTACCAGCTCTGTTGATGGTGGTATCACAAGCTCACCACTCGGAACATTTAACAAATTAGTGAAACCTTCCCGCTGTTCGTTCTCTAAATCAGCAGGTTGGTCGTAAATCCATTCGAGTTGCAAGTAATTTTTTAATACTTCCAGCAATTCGTCTACGTCGATCGGCTTTGACAGGAACTCGTTACAACCTGCTTCGTGGCTATTTTGCCGATCGAAGTTAAATACGCTGGCGCTGGATGCTATCAATATGACATCTTTAAATTCTGGTGATTGTCGCAAGCGTCGCGACATTTCAAATCCATCCATTACTGGCATCACTAAGTCTGTGATAATCAGATCGGGGTAAAACTCAGCAGCTTTAGCTAAACCCTCTGTTCCATTACAAGCTTCCATGATTTGAAAACCTAGTGGTTCTAAAAGATTTATCAGAAAACCTCGATTTTCAAATCGATCATCTACTAAAAGAATTTTATTTTTATTTCCTTTGAAGCCTTTTAAATGGAGAGAATTATTAATCGAAGTTTGTTCAATATATTCAGATGATTCAGTCAACTCTAAATCGAGATAAAAAATGCTGCCTTGACCGAGAATACTTTCGACTTTTATTTCCCCTCCCATCATTTGAACAATTTTCTGTGCGATCGCTAATCCTAACCCAGTGCCTTCTGCCTTCTGCTGGCTATTGCCGACTTGTTCAAACGGTAAAAATATTTTTTCTAACTGTTCTGGTGTCATCCCCACTCCAGTATCTTGGATATGGAAACGAATTTTAGTCAGGGGTGATTGGTCCGAGTCTTCCCCCTCACCAATTACGCCTACCTTAAAAATAACCCCACCTTTTTCTGTAAATTTAATCGCATTACCCAAAAGGTTAATTAAAACTTGGCGCAGTCGTTTTTCATCAGCATTGACAGCGTTAGGAAGTTGATTTAATACTTGATAATTAAATGTAATTTCTTTTTGTTCTGCTCTGATGCGGCACATTTCCACAACCCCCATCAGAAAAGAAGAAAAATTAAAACTTGAAGTGTCAAGATCCATTTTACTGGCTTCAATTTTAGAAATATCTAAAATATCGTTAATCAGGGTGAGTAAGTGCGAACCACATTGGTGAATAATTTGGATAGCATCTTTTTGTTTAGGAGTGGTAGTTTTATCCCGTTCCATAATTTGAGCGTATCCTAGAATTCCGTTCAGGGGGGTGCGAAGTTCATGGCTCATGTTCGCGAGGAATTCGCTTTTGGCGTGATTAGCCGTATCAGCGGCAACTTTTGCCTCTTTTAATTCAAGTGTCCGTTCTTCTACTCGATTTTCTAGCTCTAAGTTGGTCTTTTCTAAAGCCGCAAAAGACTCGCGCAATTGCAGTGCCATTTGGTTAAAAGATTGAGCCAGACTTCCGAGTTCATCGATGCTATTGACCTCTACTTTTTGGTCTAATTCACCGTTAGCGATCGCTCTACTCGCTTTACTCAAACGAAAAATAGGATAGGTAATCCAGCGGGAGGCGAGGATTCCTAACAACGTCGCTAGCACTAACGCTAAAACGCAGAGTAGGATAGTGCTGCGGGTATTGGCATTGATTTGCTCCATAAAGTCGGCTTCTGGAACGACTACAACAATCAGCCAATCAAGACCTCGACCATCTTGGAAAGGGGATACTTGCACGAATTCCCGCTGACCATCTAGGATGAAGTCTAGTTGCTGGTTGCTATCAATTTCGGTGAAGTTACCAAAGCGCTCTATTAAATGCTGCGCTGTACCCTTGATCAAAGGTATGCTGCTTTCAATCGCTTTTAATCTTTGCGTCTTTTGGCTATTTTTGCTGATAAATGGCTTCTCGACGGTGGAAGAAGCCACGAGCAAGCCAGAGCGTTCTATAATGAAAGTCTTTCCCGATTTCCCAATTTTTAAAGTTTGGAGAAAATCGCCGATTTGTGAGAGAAACAGATCGGTACTTACGACTCCTATAAAACTACCTTTTTTGTCGTAAACAGGTTGGCTAGCAGAGATTCCGAGGCTAGGTTGAATATAATATTGATAAATTTTATTCCATTGGGGTTTGCCTGCAACTTTTGCGGCTTTATACCAGGGTCGGATGCGGGGATCGTAGTCTGGGTGGATTTCCTTAAACTGAGTCGGGTTCCCCTCTTGATCTGCCCTGATGATCGTATTAATGAAATTAGTAGATCGATCAGTTATTTCAATAACAACACTGCCATCATCCTTATATCCAGCACCCGCATATTCTTTTCTTTCACCTCCAAAACTGATGTAACTAACGGTGGAAAATTGCTTGAGTTGCCAGAAGAAGTAACTTCTCATAGAACTCATATTGCCGGGATTCCACAACCCAAAGCGGCGAATGGCATCGACGCTGATGGCATTGACCAAATGGGGCGTTTCCAAGTAAGTGTTTAATTGTTGATTGATGCGGGCGACTACCTCGGTTCGTAATTGGCTAGTAACGTTGTTGACGGCAGTTTTGCCGTTGCGTAGCGATAGCCAACCTGTCAGTCCCACAGCGGCAAAGATTTGCAGGACGAATGGTACGACTAACACAAGGCGCAGCGGGATTTTTTGAGAGCTTTTTGCCAGTTCATTCTCACTTGCGATTACTGTCATGGCGGAGTCATTGTAGTATTATTTGGATTATTTCAATAACAACAGTCGCTCACCCTTGGTCATTTAAAGTCAGCTCTAGGGAAATTCTTGATTCCCTCTTTCTTGAACGCCAATTGGTTTAATGATATCTTATTGTTGAATAACCGGGTTCAAAGGAGTGGCTAATACTGATACATTTTGCACATTTATGAAAAAAAAATAGCTCTCCCATTTGAGACAAAATCTCCATAAATATCAAATGCTATATTTGCTTGGGTTGCAGTGTAAGCCTACCTACAGATTTCATGAATATTGAGTACACCTTCATTCACTTGTAGCTCTTGACCTCAATACTAATTGATCTAAGCATACAACTATAGTCAGGACTTACGAACTATAGGGTCTGAAGCCCAGCTTCCCCGTGCTGCCCTAAAAAAGGGGGAACTTGAAAGCCCTCTTGGAAAAAGGGTTTGGGGGTTCTATGCGTAAGTCTTAAGCTTACGCAAGCTAAATTGCGCTTTTTTTTTCAAGGGGCTCTCTGGCTTCTCTCACAAGGATTCTCAAATAGAGGAAATGGGAACTTAGATGCACAATAACTTAATAGTCGATCGTGCATAGTGCCTCAATCAACCCTAAACTCAACAGTTTGACGGGTGACAAGCAGGTTAAAAGCAAAGCTGCGTCAAGGTTTTGAGTTGAGTGACCAAGGGAAAATATCTTCGCGGGCGTGAGTCAATAAAAGAGAGTGGCCAGAGCCCTTGAATCAGGTTCAAGGCGAGCTTAAATGATCTTATGAGTCAATAAGCCTGTCAATAGTCCCCTATCTTTTTTGATGCTCAGGGGCTTTAATGCTTTTACCATAGAGGTTTCACAGGCGTTGTCACCCCGCTAAGTATTTTTACTTATTACTGTCTCGGACGATCGACTTCAATCAGCTCTTGCAGTGTACGCTGCCCGTTGGGGGGTGCGGAATGTGGGTTAATTATTCACAATAAAACTGGTTTGTAGTAACAACTTTACTCCTTAGTAACTAAATGCTTTAAGACAGGGCCGAAGTCATTATTACAAACTTAATTTCACCATCAAATTCTATTGAATAGCTTTCCTAAATTCCCGCATTGCCTGAAGGTGATTTTCAATATTGATACACCGCGCCAATAATACAATATCTAACTCTGGCAGAACTTGAGAGCGATCGACCTCTGCATATCCATCATCCCCCAACGAATACATACGAAGTGCGCCATTTTCCCAAAACCAAACTTCTGGAATTTCGAGGCGTTTGTAAGCTTCCAACTTGTTAATACCGCCGCTAGTCACCACCACTTCCACCGCCAAATCAGGAAATTCTCGATTAGCTCCCAATTTATAGGATTTATCAGCTTCTCGCTTCACCAACCCCGATGGACTTTCCAGCGTCATCGAACCAGTAGGCTGATAATCAATTCCCATTTGAAGCAGATAAATATCTAGTAGAGAACCAATTCGTTCTTTAATCGTTTCATGTTTTTCTCCAGGCATACGTCTAATCTCCAGTACCCCATCTAAAAACGATAATCTCACCCCTGGGCGTGAGAGCAACTGTTCAACCACTTTAAACTCTCTCCAACTCAGATCGTCAATTAAGATAGGTTCATCGAGCCTTTCTAAAGTTGTTTCTAAAGTTGTTGTCATCCCAACCCCTCCTTACTCAATCCAATCTTAATTATATCTATGTTCATCAGCGCTCATCTGCCGACATCTGCGGTTGCAATCCCATCTACTGTCCCAAAGTTTCCTTGTACTCGTCCGGTACAAATTCCGTAACCACTTGGCCACCGCCACCGTCGCCTTTGACAATCACAGTTTGATTTTTCAACTCTCCCGCCGCCCTCGGTCCAGTCAAATTGAACACCGGATTTAGCTGCTTGTAAACCACATTTCCTTCTGCATCAAAAGTCTGATTAGTTAAATACCACGTTACGCGATCGGTATTTAATTGAGCTTGACGTTTTTCCCCAATTCCTACCACATTTCCCGTCAAATAAAAAACTTTTTTCTCTAAATCTCCCCGCCCCGTATCCCCAGTCATCGTCACCTTTTCCACGCGGTGCAAAACCTTCACAGGCCCCGGCGATACCACCGATTGCGCGGGAAAATTCCAACTCATCAAACTGCTTTCTATTTGTAGCGGCGGGTCTGATGGCATCAACTGAGCGTTTTGCGTTAGCGTCGCAATCTTGGTTTTTAAGTCTACATCTACTTTGTCGGCAAAACCGCTATCTGTTACTATTTTATCTTTGTATCTGTCAATTTGAGTCGGTTGGTCGCTATTTACCTTTTGTTGATCCACAAACCACACTAAGTGCTCGGTTCGCAATTGCAAAATCGGATCTTTAACATTTGCCACCACAGAACCGAATAACTCCATCCTCTTAGCCCTGCTGAAAACCCGCGCTTCCTTCGCTGAAGCCGTCACCTGTTTGTTCTCTCCGGTCAAATTGTTGCGGACAACTAAAACATCTTCCTTCGGCCGCCACTCCAACTCATTTCCCCGCAATACCACTCCATTTTTCAAGTCTGTAGCGACTATGTTGCCTTTGAGAAAAATTTGATTTCCTTCCTGAAATACCTGCCCGGTTTCTCCCTGAATGTCGTAAATTTCTTTGCCGTCCTGAAACAATTTGCCCACAGGTTTCTGAACGTTAACTATCTTTTTATCTTTGCTGTAAACGGCATTTTGCGAGTTTACTTTCCAGAAAGTTTCGCCTTTTTCGTTTGCTTGTTCTAGAGTTACTTTGTTTAAAGTTAAAGTGCTGTTTGACTGTTGAGCAGTTTGGAGATCCTCAGCTAATTTATTCTTTTGAGTCTCTTGCGGAACCGCACAAGACTCAATCCCCAACATCAGTGCTGCTAAAAATAGCAGCCTCAATTTTGGGGAGTTGAGATTGGGAATTGGGGATGTGAGATTAATCATGGGAATTGGTAATCGGTAATTGGTAATTGATAATTTGGTATTAAAAAACACTTAATCAAAAATTAAAAATGTCTCATGCTTTGTCTAAATTTTTAACTTCTAATTCTCCAGAATTCAACCCATTAACCATCACCTATTAACCGTTACCAATTACCCATTACCAAATCCCTATCTGTCGTCGTGTTCCTCCATCAAGCTCAGACCCGACAAAGGGCGGTAAGCGTAATTAGGGCGCGATGTTTTTTGGATATCGTCCTTAATCATTTCCAAATCGATATAGCGATCGGCTACATTAATCAAACTGTCGCTCGTCATCGATCGCAAACTCACCACCTCAACCCGCACACCGCGATAGCTCACAGCGTCTACAGCATAAGCCAAATCGCCGTCACCGCTCACCAGTACCGCCGTGTCGTAAGACCCCACTAAAGCCATCATATCCACAGCGATTTCTACATCCAAATTCGCCTTCTTAGAACCATCTGGCAACTGTACCAAATCCTTAGAAATCACGCGGTAGCCGTTGCGGCGCATCCACAGCAAAAACCCCTGCTGTTTCTCGTTAGTGCGATCGACACCCGTGTAGAAAAAAGAGCGCAGCAGCCGCGAACCCGCAGTTAAACGGCACAGCAGCTTAGTGTAATCAATCTCAATTCCTAACTGCAAAGCCGCGTAAAAAAGGTTAGAACCGTCAATAAAAATTGCTACTCGACCGCGATTTTCTAGAACCTGTTCCGGCGTAAAAAGATCGTTGCTTTCTATTCTATTCAACATGATTGTTATGCCTCAATTTTTATGAAAGATTGGTAAGGAAATAACTGCTAATTCGTAGTCTGTCATCACACCCACAGCGCTGGCTGCCAACTATGAAGGTACTGTTTACAGCAGTTCGAGCCGCTTAAAAACAGGTTGGGGTTCCCCCAGAGTTTGGTTTGCCGGCAAAGCGCCCCAGGCAGCATGAGCTGCAAAATTCGCTAAACTGTTAACTGTAACTCGATCGTTAAAGTCAATTGAAAAACCTAGCTGATGATAGATAGCGTTGCTGATATTGGGAATAATCGGCGATAAAAGGTAAGATGCTAGTCTAACAGATTCCAGAACAGAATATAGCACTTGTGCGACACTTTCGATCTGTCCCTGCTTGTACAAACTCCAAGGTGCTTGCACGTCAATAAACTTGTTCCCGGCTCGAACTAATGCAAGCACGGCTTCGGAAGCCTTGCTAAAAGCCAAGTCTTCGTAAAAACCCGCTACTTGGTCGCCCAAATCCAGGCTCATAGCCTTGAGAAGGTTGTCGCCCTCAATGTTTTCTCCCAACACATTTGGTACGCAGCCACCACAATATTTGCGAGCCATGTTTAAGGTACGATTAAGCAAATTTCCCAAATCATTTGCTAGCTCAGCATTCAATATATTGATAAACCGAGTTTCGTTAAAATCGCCGTCCTCTCCGAACTCAATTTCTTTGAGGAAATAGTAACGTACTGCATCAGCGCCGTATTTGTTGACCAATTCGACAGGGTTTAAAGTATTACCCTCCGTTTTCCCCATTTTTTTGCCGTCTTTGGTCAAAAACCCGTGTGCGAAAACGCGACCCGGCACCAGTAGATTTGCTGACATCAGCATTGCCGGCCAGTAAACAGCGTGGAAGCGAAGAATATCTTTGCCGATCAAGTGCAAGTCAACCGGCCACCATTTAGATAAAGCATTCTCCAACATCGGGTCGCTCTCCGGATCTAGCAAAGCGGTGACGTATCCCAGCAAAGCGTCAAACCAAACGTAGATGCTGTGACTGGGGTCAACTGGCAGTGGCAGACCCCATTCGAGATTCACTCTAGAAATCGAAAAGTCTTGCAGTCCAGAGTTGACGAAACTGAGCACTTCGTTGCGTCGGCTTTCCGGCGCGATGAAGTGGGGACGTTCTGCGTACAATGCCAGCAGTTGGTCTTGATACCGCGACAGGCGGAAAAAGTAATTTTCCTCGTCGCGCCATTCAACTTCCTTGCTGGTGTGGACGGAGCACCGATTTCCCGGCAACAATTCCCGTTCATCCTTAAATTCTTCACAGGAGACGCAGTACCAGCCTTGTTGCTGGTTCAAGTAGATGTCGCCGGAGTTCCAGACGCGCTGGAAAAATTCTTTGACAATGTACTCGTGGCGTCTCGAAGTTGTGCGGATGAAGCGATCGTACTGGATGTCGAGTTGCTCCCACAGCGCCTCAAACGCCGGAACCACTGAATCGCAGTGAGCTTGGGGCGATCGTCCCAAACTCTCGGCTGTCCGCTGAATTTTCTGCCCGTGTTCGTCCGTCCCTGTCACCAGCAAAACAGATTTGCCCCGCAGCCGCTCAAATCGGGCTAGGGCATCCGCAGCCATAGTCGTGTAAGCGCTGCCAACGTGAGGTAAATCGTTTACATAATACAGAGGCGTTGTTATCGCAAAGGTATTCTTAGTTTTATCAGTCGATTTCATTGAATGCTAAAAGAAAATTCCCTAAATTTCGTTTCGATCTTAACTCAGCGGTTAAATTTTTTTTGGAGTGGCAATCAAGCCAAATTCACTGCAAGTTATTTGCAATTCTCTAACCCGGGCTATTCCCAAAAGAAATATTGCTTTCATCTCCACACTAATCTTTTTTAGTTGTTTTTGACGAACTCTCTAAAATGTCTTAATATTTTGACATTCTGCTGCCTTGGGAATCGACGCTCCCAGGGTACGCGCCTCATCTATTCATTGGTCGTAGCCGCTATCCCTAGAGCGGGTTTAGCACCCCACCCGGTTGCCAACAAAACTCGTCAGTTGGGCTGCTAAACCCGCCGTTCGACTAACGCTCCGCGACCACTTTCTGTGAATGCCCGATCGCTCACCATCGCCATCTCTTTCTCGCGATCGCTGGAAAGTCGATCGCCCGTAACTCCTGGCACTTTCCGAGCCGCTAATGGACGCAGAAACCGGGTTGTTTACAAAACTCTCTTGTCAAGCGCGAAGCTTTAGTTTCTTACCTCAAAAATAGTATAAAATCCACATTCCGCACCCTCAACTCTCACTATCGGTTTTTACTTATTTTGATCGAGCACTAAAACTATAAACTATACTATAATACCGTACATTAACGGATAAAAAACTTTTTAAAGGCATAATTTATCACTTTAAAAATATAGTTTTCTGCGTAATTATACTGTGTGACACCCCAGGATGCCGAATGTGGGATAAAAGCCTAGGTTTTTTGTCACAAAGCCCCCTTTTTAAAGGTTGCGAGTACGTCTACAGACAATAAAACCCCAAGCCAGTTAAGCTTGGGGCTATCAAATTAGGGTGCATCTAACAAGGGATGATCCGATCGCCCTCGATCGCCATCAGGAAAACCCACTCGATTTCCGCCAATAGCTTCTGACAAATAGTCGGCTGCTGCTTCCACAACCGCGATCGCATTTTCGTAAACCATCCGCGTCGGCCCCAAAACCCCAACACTACCCACCGGCACCGATCCCCGGCGGTAAGTGGAAGAAATCAGAGTACAGCCACGAATTGGTTCTAAGGAATTTTCCGAGCCAATACGCACCGTTACCCGCTTCCCTGGCGTGTCCAACTCAGGCGATTCAAAAATCAAAGGCCAAAGCAGTTCTTGCTCTTGTTCGAGCAATTGCACCAGGGTTTGAACTTGCTGCAACTGCGAAAACTCAGGCAAGCGCAGCGCTTCTGCCAAACCGCCGATCAGAATCCGCGTGTAGGTTGGATTGCTTTGGCGGCTGCTCAAAGCAGTCAGCATTGTTTCCATCCACTCAGCGTACAGCTCAAAGTCCCGGTCTAACTCGCTCCAGTCTACAGCCGAGAGTTCCAAGAGCGATCGTCCCCGCAACTTGCTGTTCAAAAAATTCGACAAAATCTGCAATTGGCGATCGACGATTTCAACATCAGGCGTGTTACCTTCTGCGTCCCTCGGCAACTGCACCAAAACCGACTGAGTTTCGTAGGCATCCGTCACCACGATCAGCATCACCTTTCCCGGCTCTAGCTGCACCAGTTGCAAGTGGCGCAAGCAAGCCATATTGGTTTGCGGTATGGTGATCATTGCTATGTAACCGCTGATAGTTGCCAGGATTTGAGCAGCGCCACGGAGTGCCGCGTCCATGCGACCATCCGACCAATTGAGCTGGTCTAGTACCTGTTCCACCTTGCGGGCCAGCGTATCAGACGGCTGAATCAACTGGTCTACATAAATTCGGTAGCCGGAGTCAGAGGGGACTCGTCCTGCCGAAGTGTGGGGCTGATAAAGCAGTCCAGCTTTTTCAAGAGTCCCCATCGCATTGCGAATTGTAGCTGGGCTGACGCTGAGGTTGAATTCGTCAGCCAAAGCTTTTGAGCCAACGGGTTCCGCTGTAGCTATATAGTGGCGAACCGTTGCCCAAAGGATGTGTTGTTGCCGATCGGTGAGGTTCACGCGCACAGATATTTAAGCAGAATTAGAATTTAGAGTTGAAAGCCACTATTTAATCAAAACGTCTGTCCCAAGAGGGCGATCGGGCAGACTTATCTATTTAACATAACAGATTTTAGATTAAGGAAGAAGTCAGTTGTTATTGGTTATTGGTTATTGGTTATTGGTTATTGGTTATTGGTTATTTGTAAGTTCTAATGCCCAATGCCCAATGCCCAATGCTTCGACTTCGCTCAGCACAAGTGCCCCATGCCCCATGCCCCATGCCCCATGCCCCATGCCCTCTAATCATGTTCTTTCAGAATATTTTGCAGATAACTAGCCACTGCATCCGGCTGTTCCACCATTGCCAAATGACCACAATCGGGAAGCTGAAGGACATTCTCGCCACAACCTTGGAACATCCAGTGAAAGCTAGCCAAATGCAGCACGTATTTTGGTTCCATAATTTTGTCTTTAGTACCGGCAATAAAATAAACAGGCTGCTTGAGTTGGGAGACAATTTGTGGCAAGAGGTGAATCTCCGCTTCTGTGGTGGAGTCCAACAAAGCCCCCAAAGCTGCCTCTGGATGAGCTCCCACGAAATCTATTAAGCGCTGCCGTCCCCAGGATCTGCCGATCGAGCGGGCTACAGAATCGCGGGCAAACACGAAATCTGCTAAGGGCAAGCGAGGCAGCCAGGCGGGACGCATTGTCACTAGCTGCTTGCCGACCGATCGAAACCGCTCGAATTCTTCCTTAAGATAGATGCCGCCTCCTGCATTGATGCAGACCACGCCTTTAACGCGATCGGACAATTTGCTGGCTCCCCATAGAGCGATCGTACCGCCCAGAGAGTGTCCCACCAGCCAAGCAGAAGATATATCGAGTTTTTCGAGTAAAAGTTCCAAATCGCGAGCGTAAGCTGCAGGAGTGTAACAGGAATTTAGCGGTTCGGAACATTGGCGATCGTCGCCGGAGTCCGATTGAGAATCGCCAAACCCCCGTAAATCATAGGTAAGGCACTGATAGTTTGATGCCAAGCGATCGGTCAAAGGTTGCCAGTAGTGGCGGCTTAACAGCCAGCCGTGGACAAATACCAGAACCGGGGAAGTTGCAGTCGGAGCCGTCAAATCGTAAGCGTGGCGAACCCCTAGGATGTCGATTGTTGCCATACTTTTATCCTACCCGCTCCATAAGACCTATGTAAACCTATGTATAGCCTTTCTCAGAAAGAGAGAGTAAGCCGAAACCCTTTGTTCTCAAGCTTTTTAAGTTGAATTGTTTACCTCATCTACCCAAGAAGCGCTATAAGTAAGCCAAAAAGACTCAACTTTACCGATTTAGCGCTTACTTCTTGCTGCAACGCGCTGTCTTAAGCGGACGCTACAAGATTTTTGTCCACTTCACTGCCAATCTTGGCCTAGCTTGTGCTTTTATGCGATCGCCATAGAATAAATATTCTTTCAAACCAACGTTCTATGTTTTTTGCAGCATTCAAATTTCTGTCTGCTGTATGAGCGCAATCGGGACATACATGAGCGCGATTTTTTAAGGGCATTTTGCGGCAATAATTCCCCAGTTTTAGTCAATTTAGAAATCGTAAACCCTCGGTATCTCTGTGTCAGTTTAGAGCACAAATATTTGGCTATTTGAGTCAAAGATTAAATTCGTACCTTCTAAACTTAACTATTGAACAAGCAAAATTTTGATTATTCAACAATGCTTTAATTTATCAATCTCTAGCTAACTACTCGTCATTATACCTAGTTAAAAGCGAGGCATTGCGTAATTTTTTGGAATATTTTTTGCGGATATTTGCGATTTTTGCGTGTATTTTCGCGAGCTGATTTTACAAACTAAAAAAGTCAGGACTATAGCAATCCTCGCATCATTTGTGAATTTCTTACTCCCTCCCTGCGGGTTCGGGGAGGGTTGGGGTGGGGTAAAAAAATTACGACTCCTGCAAGGATTGCTATATTGCTGGTTAAACTCCCCTATTTATCTGGCACGTCTTTTCTATTAGGGCGGCTATTTCTATAGAGAAAGTACGCCATCAAACTTCAAAAGCTTGACAACATCGTTTCTGCGTCTCCCATATTTACGAGAACCGCTATCTACACTCGTTTGTACGAACAATGTTGCCGATCTTTTTACCCTCTCTCACTGGAAAACTTCTGCAAACTAATGTCTACTTATAGAAATCTAGTTATTTAGGGATCGGCCGCTTGCCCTAAAATCGCTCGCCCAGCAATCTTTGTCGCACCCCCTCAGCGATTTTCTGCCCCAAATACTCGGGAATTAAACTTTCATTGGGCCCCAACAAGTAGAGAATTAGGCGAGTTCGCCCCCGCCAAACCAGCAAATTAGCATTTACGACCAACAAATCCTCTTGCCAGATGGCATACATAACTTTGTAAAAAAGTCCAGGTTGATTATCTGCTTCAATCAGCAAAGCTGGCAAGTGGAAAACCGGATCGACGTAGAATTCAGTTGCCACATCTTCCAAACCCGCGTCTAAATTAAATTCCACCGCCAACATCTCTTCAACCTCAAAATGCCCCGCCAAGGCCTCTCGAACGGCTCTACAGACGTTTTCTGCTGTTTTATCTGCCAATACCTTGCCACCGCGAGATACGACCAATTTGATAAATACCAGCATGGGCGGGTAAATTTGACCGTACAGACTCAGACTGTGAATTGTCAGTCCGTAGGCCGCGAGCACTCCAAAAATATCGCTCAGTAGAAAAGACTGGTTCCGGTAAGCAAAATGCAGGGCACTTTTGTTACCTTCGGCTCGGATTTCGATGACTGCTTGCCGAGTTTTGTAAAGCTGGTAAGCTAATTTGAGGTTTTGCAACTGGATTTCGCTGCTGACAAATTGCTCATAAAACTGCGGAAACGCTCGGTTAAAGCGCTTGAGGAGTTCTAGTGTAGATGGTTTTAAACCCGAAGCCATAATTGAGGAGAAGGTGCGGGAGATATACGAGGTATTGACTCTTCCATGCCTTATGGCAATGGGATTTTCGATTCGACGATTCGACTTAAATTGTGCCCGTCTCCTCACTAAAAGCAAAAATCAAATCTGTGTGAGAACTTATCACGAGAATGTCACCGTTGCGCCATTCCAGTGGTATTTCCCACCAAGGGTATAAGTTCCGGCGCGATCGGCGGCACTCAAAAGAAGCATTTCTCAAAATGCCTCAGTCCTAGTTCGGCAACAAATTTTACCTTAAAAGCGGGTTGTCCGGGCATTGGTTAGCAGAACAGTTCTACCAAACTTGACAGAATCAAAAAAGCGCAGACTCAATGTTGGACGACAAATCCCTGTTTTCGGCGTAAGATGAGTGTACCGTAAACTGTTCCTCAAGAGGCTACCGGCAATTGATCCTACGCCGATCGGAGTGGGCTTATCTGTCGGGTTCTCTTTCTCGTCGTCCAACTTCTACTACCTTAACCGCGCCTGCATGGGTTTTTGGAAAAACTTATTTAGTAGTTCTGAGTCTGCCTCTGTACCCCAAACAGCGGATTTTGAGGAAGATGTGGCTGTTGGGTTAGGCGATCCGCTTTCCCCAACGTTTCGCAAGCCCGCCAGCGGCAACGCTCGCATCTTTTTCAGTTGCGATCGGGACATTGACCTCTACGAACTCGAAGAACTTTGTAATGCAGTGGGTTGGTCCCGCCGTCCTCTGCGTAAAGTCAAAAAAGCTATTGTGCACAGCTTCCTAGTCGTCTCTATGTGGGAGATGCGGGGCAGCCAGCGACGGCTGGTGGGTTTCGCCAGAGCGACTTCAGACCATGCTTTTAATGCCACGCTTTGGGATGTGGTAGTTCATCCTGACTACCAAGGCAAAGGCATGGGCAAGGCGCTGATGAAATACATCATTAAAAAACTCCGCAGTGAAGATATCAGCAACATTACCTTATTTGCTGACCCTCAAGTGGTGGACTTTTACCGCAATTTGGGGTTTATGTCCGATCCAGAGGGGATTAAAGGTATGTTTTGGTATCCAGATTAGCAAGCGAGGTGCAGGTCGGCGTTGATTTGTTGAGGATATACAATACAATATTGACGCTGACAACACTGAATGCACCTGTGCGCTGTGGTCAGTTAGGCTTTGATGTATCTCGGCATCAGGGCCGTTATGAAGCTGTGCAAGTATTGTCAGTCGATTTGAGATTTGACACTTCGGCGAAACATTAGGCGAGTGATTCAGACGATCGGCGCTCAGTCGAGGGGTCAAGTCCCCGTCAGTCGAGTTGCCCTCAGTCGAAGGAACTATTTGAGATTTGAGATTTATTCCACAGATGAATCTGGGAGCTTGAACTAGGGTCTAAAATTGTGAGCAGCTAACGACAGGAGTAAGTGGCACGGTATCCGTTTTTGGGTGGGGTCAAACCGCACACCCTGAAAAAAACTTCGCCTTAGCTGCATCGAGAGCTAAATATTGAATAAAGCTTGACAAGCAAGCGGTTTTGTGTGTTAATAGTTAGATGTTAGCTAACTATAAAACCGGGATGTAGCGCAGCTTGGTAGCGCGCCTGCTTTGGGAGCAGGATGTCGCAGGTTCAAATCCTGTCATCCCGATCGCACAATGTTAAATAATATATTGAAGCATAACTGTCTCTGATGTTTACATTTTGTCAAATGAAAACAAATGGAGGCAGTTTTTGCTGATCGTGTTAAGTCGCCAGTCTTTGCGTTAATGTGTTTCAGGATCGCTCCTGATGGAAAAAACATGAAATCATTAGTTCGTTTGGGCGCAATATTGGGAATTGTCGGCTGCACTCTGCTGGGCCCCTCCCCAATTGGCAAGATGTCTGCACTGGCACTGCCGGAGCCGCAAATTTTGGAAAAATTGCGCTCGGTGCCGGTATTTACGATTACAGACGCTCAGGGTGCGCCCCTCGTCGCTTCTGTTCCCAAGCAGGGTCAGGGTCAAACTGGTAATGCTTCCGTGGCGGGAATTTTCATCAGTCAGAAAGATGCTCAAGCTTTTGTCGATCAACTGAAAACCAAAAATCCTCAGTTGGCGGCCTCGGTGCGCGTGATGCCGGTGTCGCTGGGGGAAATTTATCAGATCACTCAAGCAAATAAAGGCAAGCCGGAGGAAGTGCAATTTGCTTTCGTTCCGGCTCCGCAGCAGGTGCAGTCGGCTAAAACTGTACTTCAGCAGACTGGTCAACAAGTTAACGAGTTCAACGGTGTACCTCTGTTTTTGGCCAGAGGCGGTGCGGAAAATGGTTATTTGACGATTCAGCGGGGCCAGCAAGAGGTGATTCCTTTGTTTTTTAACAAGGAGGATTTACAGGGCATGGTCGATCGTTTTAAGCAGCAGCAGCCGAACGTGACCGCCACAATTAAGATTGAGGTGGTGAACTTGGAGAGCGTTTTGGAAGCTTTGCGTACAGAGAACGACCCGTTTTTGACCCAAATGATTTTGATTCCGTCGCGGGAGTCGCTGGAATTTGTGCGATCGCTCCAACCTGCTGGTGCGGGCCAAAATCCACAGGTGGCTCCGGCTCCAGCTCGGCCCGCTCCTGCCTCTCCGGCTCCAGCTCGACCGGCTCGCTAATAGTTAGCCAGCAGTCATTAGTCATTAGTTATCAGTCATTAATTAGTAGGTTGGGTTCCTTGACTCAGCCTACTATTTACCAATTACTAATTACCAGTTAGCAATTGCGAATTACCAATTAACAATTACCGATTACTAAAAAGCCTTATGTTTGTTTCTGGTTTAGAGCTTTGGCAGTGGGTGAATCAAGCTAAAACAGAGGCGATTACCTATGACATTCCCCTAGCAGAAATCGACTGGCTGCTGCAAGAGCTGGCTGGTTTGGATAGGTTGGCTCTGCGTTTGGAGTCGTTTAAAGATTGGCCAAAAATTGAATTAAAGTTGTCTTTATCTGAACTTGTTCAATTGTGGCAGCGGCGCTTGCAAGAACGGGTGCCGGTGCAGTATTTAACGGGAGTTGCACATTGGCGGCATTTTGCGCTCAAAGTAACGCCGGCGGTGCTAATTCCGCGTCCTGAAACGGAATTGCTGATCGATGTGGCTGTAGAAGCTGTTAAAAGGCCTTTAGAAGCAGAAAATATCAATCAAAAATCTACCCCCCCCACCAAATTAGTAAGGGGGGGAGAAGATTTAAACTTCTGGGAGCTTCGGGGGGGAGAATTTGCCAAATCGCATTGGGTGGATTTGGGGACAGGCAGCGGGGCGATCGCGATCGGCTTGGCTTCTGCGTTGACAAATGCTACGGTTTATGCGGTAGATTGCAGTTCGGAAGCTTTGGCAGTTGCTCGACTGAATGCTGAGAATTTGGGTTTTGGATCGCGAATTAATTTTTATCAAGGTTTGTGGTGGGAACCGCTAGCATTTCTCAAAGGTCAAGTCAGCGGCATGGTGTCTAACCCGCCTTACATCCCCAGCAGCACGGTTCTGACCCTGCAACCGGAAGTTTTGAAGCACGAACCTCATCTGGCCTTAGACGGCGGTTTTGACGGGTTAGAGTGCATCCGGCATTTGGTAGAAACGGCTCCCGATTATTTAGAATCGGGGGGAGTTTGGTTGATTGAGATGATGGCGGGACAGGCTGAGGCGGTAGCTGATATGCTGCAAAGTCACGGGAGTTATGGCAAAGTTCAGATATTTGCTGATTTAGCAGGAATCGATCGGTTTGCCTTAGCCTACCGTCTTTAGGTTTCAAGAATAGGCAGCAAATTCTAAAATCTTAAATCTAAAATGGCATGACACAAGTTTCGATAAATGCCTTAGTTGAAGGGGCAATTTCTGGTAATCATATCGTCAGTTTTCCTACAGATACTGTACCCGCTTTGGCTGCGCGTCCCGATCGCTCGGAGTTGATTTTTGCAGCTAAACGTCGCAGTCAAGACAAACCGTTGATTTTGATGGCAGCATCAGCAGAGGCTTTGTGGCCTTACGTGCAGGGAAGTCCAGCAGAGTTCAACTTGTGGCAGCAAGTAGCCGCATCCTATTGGCCGGGGGCGTTAACTTTGGTGCTGCCGGCTTCGCCAAAAGTCCCGGCGGCGATGAATCCCATCGACCCGATTACAATCGGAATACGAGTGCCTAACTTTCCCCTTGCCCTAAAGATTCTAGAGCAGACAGGCCCTTTGGCTACTACCAGTGCCAATTTATCCGGTCAGCCGCCTCTGGAGTCGGTGGCAGAAATTGAGGCTGTGTTTCCCGAAGTCTTGACATTAGTTCCTTCTGAATTAGCAACAGTGGCAACAGCTTCGAGTTTGCCTTCCACTGTGGCTAAATGGACGGGCAGCGAGTGGGAAATATTGCGACAAGGCGCGATCGAGTTAGAATGCTAAAAGCTAAACTCCAAGGCAAAGCAATATGGCGCCGATCGGCTGGAGCAACTTTATATATTTAGGTATGGGACTGGGGCTGGGTTTGGGAAGCAGTTTGATTTGGCGCCTGCGGCAAAAAAGCTCGCAACAGCCCGAACCTGCGCCCAAAGTAGCCCCACCTCCTCAAGAAATTCACTTAGAGAAGTTTGATGCCCTTTCTGACCAACTTAAGCAAACTCAATTGGCTTATCAGATGGCATCGGAGATGTGCCAATTTAAGGCTGGTTTTTTGGCTCGAACTTCTCACGAGTTGCGATCGCCCCTGAGCACTATGATTGGTACGCTGCAATTAATTCTCTCGGATTTGTGCGACGATCCTGCTGAGGAACGAGAGTTTGTCGAGCAAGCTCACGCCGCGGCACTCAAGCTGGTGAAATTAATAGATGAAATTATCTCTGTTGCTAAAACTGAACACGGCACTGAAAGGATGGATATTGAGCCGATTCAGTTAGCTAAGGTTTTTGACGAGGTTGATGATTTAACTTACTTGCAAGCTGCTAATCGCGGCATTCGTTTGGAGATATTGGCGCCAGATTCGGGGATTTATGTATTGGCAGATTTGCCGAGGTTTAGGCAAGTTTTAGTCAATTTGGTAGATACTGCTGTTGCTCAGATGGAGGAGGGGAGTATTTCTGTTTCTGCCCATGCTTCGCTGGAATCTGGATGCGTTCACATTTGGGTGGACGATCAGCGTTCAGTGAGTGCTTGGAGCGAGTCTTGGGATTTGCTGAAGCACGATTTGGAGTGTGATGTTACTAAGAGCAGCGATAATTCTCAGGTGTCTTCTGGAATGAGGTTATTGATGAATCAGACTCTTTTAAGTTTGATGAGCGGAAAGTTGGAGGTTCTGGCTGTGCCTTCTGAGTCCGAAGAGTGCAATTTTAACCGGACTCAGTGTTCTATTCCTTTGGCAAGTTTGTGATGAAGAAAGTTCGGCAACTCATTTGCTAAGGAATGTAACCGATGTAACGGATTTAACAGAGGTCGGGAAGAGAGAAGAGAAAAGAGGGAAATTATTAATAGGGAGTAAGGTGCGCATTGCGCACCCTACATATTATAGACTTTGGTGCAATTTTTGTGCAGATTTAACAATTAGCAGTTAGCAATTCGCCGTTGCTAATTTCTAATTCGAGATTCTCTTCTAGAAGCTGATTTTCAAGTACCATTGTGGTGCTAGCGTTTTTCTGAAAACCGATGCGCTCGTAGAAGCTTTGTTTGTAAGTTGTCATCAGGTAAACTCGCTCTACTCGGCACATCCGAGGGTGACTCAAGACTGTTTGCACTAATTTACGGCCGAGTCCTGCACCTTGGTAATCCGGGTGAATGGCGACATCCCAGATGGTGGCTCGATAGATCCCGTCTGAGGTGGCTCTGGCAAAGCCGATCGCCCGTGAGCCGTCCCAAACTGTAACAACGGGTTCGCTGTTGGCGATCGCAATTTCCCAATCTTCTATTTTGCGTTCCCTCGCCCAAAAGGCGGCGGCTTTAAATAGTTCTTGGATCTGTACGATGTCGGCGCGATCGCGACCTATACAAAATTGAATGTGACTGGAATCCCTAGTCGTTGATGTCATGCTCAATCTGCCTTCAAGTTGTATCTAAACTGTGTTACTTTTACTTTCTTAGCGGGTATCGTTGATTTTGCTTGGGAACGATCAATGATTTAATTCCCGATTTACAAAACTATTTTTATTCATACATATTTTCTAACTAATTTCGGTGATTATTAATACTTTTTGGGGCAATTTTTGTAAAAAAGTCTTTGACTCAAAATTCCCAACTTATAATTCCTACCACTTGACATTTGAGATTTGAGATTTGAGATGGGAATGACTGATTTGGTATGGGTTTAGAGTTCGCTTACAGAGAAACCATTTTTTTTGTAGTTACAGCCCACCGCACTGACAAAAAACCCGGTTTCTGAAAGTCTTGATGCGTAAGTGAGAGCTTAATATATGCCGTAATGGCTCAAAAATCATCTATCGATCGAGAGAGGTGTTGACTCCACGGGAACACCCGAAGATTGTGCTGTGGAGTCAATTGTTTAATCTCAAATCTCAAATAGAGTGAATCAGTTTTTCAGCCAGCGGGCTGCGTCTTTGGCGTGATAAGTCAAAATCAAATCAGTACCAGCACGCTTGAATCCTGTCAAAGTTTCCATCACTACTCTTTCTTCATCTATCCAACCGTTGAGGGCCGCGGCTTTCACCATCGCATATTCTCCAGAAACGTTGTAAGCAGCAACTGGCAGGTTAGTTGCTTCCTTCACGCGCCAGATGATATCCATATAAGCTAAAGCGGGTTTAACCATGAGCATATCGGCGCCTTCGGCAATGTCGAGAGCAATTTCTTTAAGAGCTTCGCGACCGTTTCCTGGGTCCATTTGATAGGTGCGCCGATCGCCAAATTGCGGAGCAGAATCGGCCGCATCCCGGAACGGGCCATAATAAGCTGAGGCATATTTTGCCGCGTAAGACATGATGGGAATATCTTCAAATCCAGCACTGTCCAATCCTTCGCGAATTGCTCCGACAAAACCGTCCATCATTCCCGAAGGTGCGATAATATCTGCACCGGCTTTAGCTTGAGCAACTGCGGTTTTCTTCAGCAATTCTAGTGTGGGATCGTTCAATACGCGACCGCTTAAATCTCCGACTTCCAAATAGCCGCAGTGACCGTGACTGGTATATTCGCACAGACAAGTATCGACCATGACGATTAAATCTGGTACGGCTTTTTTAACTGCTTCCGTCGCTTGTTGGACGATGCCGCAGTCGTGCCAAGCACCTGTAGCATCTGTGTCTTTATCTGCGGGAATGCCGAATAAAATAATAGCAGGAATGCCGAGGTCGTAGACTTCTTTTGCTTCTTCTACTATTTTGTCTACCGATAGCTGGTAAACTCCCGGCATCGATGTGACTTCTTTAGCAAAAGCTTCCCCCGGTACGGCAAATAGGGGGTAAATTAAATCGCTGGTTGTCAAGATATTTTCGCGTACCATCCGGCGGAGTTGGGGATGGTTGCGGAGGCGGCGGGGGCGGTGAGTTGGAAACATAATGTTTTTTTTACGGTAGATAAAGCCCTGTTTTTGAGGACTCGCGGCGTTTCTTTAAAAGTCTAAAGCTTATTGTTGGCCGATCGCCCTCTACTTAAGTAAAGTTCTGTAAAACCCAGGATGTCGATTGTTTGTAGTAACTGAGATGTTGCACCATTCTCAATAACCATTTTAGGGGCGGGCTAGAAGATCCCACCCCGTAATCTCCACAGGAAATTCAGTCTTTGACAGAACAGGCACGAAAGCAGGCTCTTGAGAATGGTGCAAGAATTAAGTAGTAAGGAATGCAAGTCCTTTCTAGCTTTTCTCGTTTGCAGACTCATGCCTAGCTGTGGTTGGATAGGTTGGTACGGATATCTCGCTGGCTTCATACCTATAACCAGGCTGCCCAGAAGCGAGGATAGACTGTAAATTATAAATGTATCGAATAGTAACGGTCTTATGTACAAGCAACTAATTTCAAAGATCAAACCGCTTTTGAAATCACTATTTGCGATCGGTCTGGTACTGACGCTAGCCCTCGGTAACGCTGATGGAGCTCTGGCTGCCCGCAGCGGAGGACGCATCGGCGGCGGATCTTTTAGTGCTCCGGCGCGCAGTTACTCGTCTCCTAGTCGCACTTACGCGCCGTCGGGAGGGGGCTACTACCCAGGCGGCTATGGTGGCGGCTTTGGGGGTGGCTTCGGTTTCCCGTTCTTGCTGCCGTTTTTTGGCTTTGGGGGCGGGTTTGGCGGCCTGTTCTCGATTTTGATTTTTATCTCGATTGCTAATTTCCTCGTCCAAAGCTTCCGCCGCGCCGGGGGCGGAACTGACGAACTAGGCAACAGCGCCCCCACTACGACGGTATCTGTCGCCCGCTTGCAAGTTGGTTTGCTAGCAGAGGCCCGTGGTTTGCAAGCCGAACTCGACGCCCTAGCGCGAAAAGCGGATACCGATACCGCGACGGGTCGCGCTCAAGTGCTGCAAGAATCTACTCTGGCGCTGCTGCGGCATCCTGAATACTGGGCTTACGCGGGCGCTGAATCTGTGCAAACTCGCTTGGAAGCAGCCGAAGCTAAGTTTAATCAATTTTCTTTGGCAGAACGCAGTAAATTTACTGAAGAAACGCTGTCGAATTATAACAATCAGCTCCGGCAAGCAGGGAGCAGCAATATCCTGCCAGGTATGCAGGAAAATGGGGCGCTGGTTGCTTCTGATTTGAATTCAGAGCCTGGGGAATTTATTGTGGTGACGGTGATTGTCGGTACTCAAGGTAAATTGCAATTGCCAGCAGTGAAAAACTCTGAAGATTTGCGCCAAGCTTTGCGTCAGATTGGGGGAGTATCGAGCGAGCAGTTGCTGGCGGTTGAGGTGCTGTGGACTCCTCAAGCCAACGGGGACACTCTGACTGCTGACGATATGTTGGCCGGCTATCCTGATTTACGATCGATTTAGTGAGCAAGACTGGGCGCGGAGCATTGTCTGTCGCGCCCCATCTCGTCTCACAAGCTGTGTGGACGAACCCGATGGCTTTTGAGACGGGCATTGGGCGGGATGTTGGAGAGGTCGATCGAGTTAAAGAAGATTGTTTAACAAATGCTAGTATTGAGAGATTCTGATTCAGCGTGATTCATCTGCTATGGGCAAAGGCTGCTCGATAGGGGTTTTGCGAAGAAGTTAGGCAGGATAAAAAAACTGTATTCAGCGAGGACTGCTTCGGAAGAAGTTGCGATCGCGCGCCATCTAAATTTTATATAAAGAAGAAGCGATCGAGAGCTAAAAGTTATGGCCGACAGCAGCAGAAAAAAAGCACTTTTTATTTTGAGCCAGTTAAATAATGACGATATCAACTGGATCGTCAATAAAGGCAAAAAGGAAGTTTTAGATCCAGGCGGGATTTTGATACATGAAGGGAGACAGATAGATGCGCTCTACATTGTTTTGAATGGGAGTTTGAGCGTTTTGATCGAGGCTGAGCGAACTAGAGAACTCGCTAAAATAGCCAGCGGAGAACTGGTGGGAGAAGTCTCTTTCATTGACGCTCGCCCTCCTTTGGCAACGGTGAAGGCAATCGAAGAAACTCACTTGCTGGCAATTCCTAGGCGGCAGTTAGTAATCAAACTTCAAAACGATATGGGCTTTGCTTCCCGGTTTTATTATGGAATTTCACTGTGTCTGGCAGACAGGATGCGCGGTACGATCCGACATATAGAATATGGTCGCAATATTGAATTAGATCGACCCGAATTTGAAAGAGAGGATATCAATCCTAACGTCCTGGAAAATTTGGCGCTAGCTGAGGCTAAGTTTAATTGGCTGAGGGAAAATGTTAAAGCTTGAGGAATTTTAAGGCGTTTTTGAGCTGGGTGTGAAAACTTGCCGATTGATACGGTAATTGAGAGATGTACGATGTAATCTCTCAACTCAAAAAACCGATATGCAAAACAAAATAGGGGGGGCTGTACCGGAAATATCGATCGATAACTGCCGGAACTATAAAAACCCGCCCCTTTGCTTTGCAGTTGCCATTTCGCGCGCTGAAACGCAACTACCACAAAATCTAGATAATTCCCGGCCCTTTGCCGCGGGTATCTGCATCCATTGTCAGTTTTCCTTCCTCGCCTCTTTTATCTTTGACTTCTGCGAGAATTCGAGCGCGTTCTGCAGCTTCAGCTTCTTCTTTTGCTCTCAAATCGCCCGGTTCGTTGATGTACATTTCCGGTTCGATCGCGTAATTGTTAACTAGACCTTCTTTGTCTACTGTATAACCATCTGTAGTGTGAATGCTTTCGTCATCGGTTTGGTCATCTGTTTTGGCACTTTTCTGCTTCCCTTCGGTGGTTGTGTGCATGAAGTTAGCGCCTTCCCGTTCTTGCCGCGCTGCTGTCTCGGCAGGAGTAATGCCCCTGTCGTAGTGGGGGGCTTCCATATTGGCTTCGATTTGTTCGTCCGCCGGTGTTGATTTGCTAACTTCTTCTTTGGGGGGTATTGGTTGGCGATTAGTCATGATTTATTCCTGAGTTATCTTTTCAAAAAGGTCTTTGGCTTATGTTTAAATATTAAGTCAAAGCTAGCTCATTCACAAACTATCTTTGGTTATAGTTTGCTAAAAATTGCTGTTAGGGAAAATACCTTGATTTAGTCTTCCTGAAGACTGAGCGAATTCTATTTTTATTATAAAATTAACTATCTGCGAGTATTTGGCATCTATCTAAAGATATGGAATGGGGAATGGGGAATTGGGCATTGGGCATCGGGCATCGGGCATTGGTAACTAATGACAACAGTCAACAGTCAACTGTCAACAGTCAACTGTCAACTATCAACTGACTTTACGATTCTTTAAAGAAGCGAATGATTTCGCGGACGTGGTTGAGAAATTGTCCGTCATCGGTGAGTTGGGCGATCGCACTTTCTGCATCTCTTCTCAGTTTAGTATGTTCGGCCTGATTTGTCGCTTGCAAAGATTGTAGAGATGCGGATACAGTAGTTAATTCTCTTCTGATAGCTTCTCGTTCCCGATTTTGGACAGCCACCCACGAATTCGGATTGTCTGAACTTATTTGATTTGCCAAATCTTTAACTGTAGATTCTAATTGTGCAAAGCGGCTGCGGAGTTCGACAATATCTTCACGGGGGTGCAAAAATTGACGGCGAATCATTGTCAGCCGCTGGGCTAAATACTGATAACCTCGGATAGCTGGACGCAGTACAGTTAACAGCAGTGCAGCAGCGGAACTGAGATAGCCAATAGCACTAATTCCGGCGGCAGCTAGGGCGTAAAGTGCGATCGCGCTAACCAGGTGAAGTGCGATCGCCACAAAGAGCGATCGGCTAACTAATACAGTAACGTATTGGAGTTGTTCCCGATCGACAGCAATGTTTTTTTTAGTCGATTCTGCGGCTTGCGCTAAAACTTCTTTAGCTTCAAAATGGATATTCCAGGGAACTGTAACTATCAGCAACAGCCATTCAAAAATAGCAATGGCAATTACCCAATCAATAAAACTGCCGGCAGAGACGTGCAGCCATTGCAGAATGGCAAAAACTAGCAGCAAAAATATGCCTGTGACGGCACCAAAACCTGCGAAAGTGTAATACATAGCGATGCCTTGGTAGAAGGTTGTTTTGATTGTGGGTAGGTGTTTTAGGTCTGGAGTAATAAACTGTGACAGTTAAGTGAGCGTCCTATTAATCCCGGTTCATTAGTTATGAGTAAAAGTGCAGAGCAAGGGTGGCGACAAACCTGTTTTTTCCCACAAATACTTGCTCTACCTCAATCGTGGAAGGTAGTTGAGATTTGAGGGTAGGTTGTTTAGGTATGGATTCATAAGGTGTGACAGTTAAGAAATCGTCCTATTGAACCCAGTTTATTAGTGATTAGTAATACTCAGGAAGACAAGAGTTCCCAGAGGCCTGGTTTGTTCCAAGAACATACACGGGCTTGAACCCATCCATAAGAGTTCATTAAATGAAACGGTTTGCTGGTTTGGAAGTGCGTAATCCCTCAATAATTACTCATTGGCGATTAAGTAGAGCGACACAAAAAACTTGACAATGTAACAAAATGTAAACGAATCACAAGCTCTGGGATTGCTTCATTTCACTGGCAATGACATACTTATGTTTTTCGCAGTTCGTCTACTTCGTAATCAGGATGAAGTCAATCGATTTTAGATTTTAGATTTTAGATTTTAGATTTTAGAATTGAAGCATTGACCCCACGGATGAATCCGGGGGCTTGTATCCTGGATGCTTTCGGTCACTTTCTCCCCTACGGATACCATTTGAGATTTGAGATTTGAGATGGGAAATGGCTGATTATGTATGGGTTTGCAGATTGTATATAGTTGCATTCATTTTTTGAACTGGTATCACTAACGGCGTTAGGCGGTGCTAGTGCTAGAAAAGTAGGAATCTCAAAACGCTCCCTCTATCGATTTTTATTTTCCAGAGGTGCTAAATCACCTGTAGCTGAGATAAACTGATTTGGAAGTAGAGCGCGCGTTTTGCAAGTTGCCTCTGTGTAACCGAGACACTGCTACTGCAACCTGTCATCAGCCACACCAAAATAGGTGCCAAAATTAACTCTACAGTCTCCGATTTCCATTAACAGCGCGTCTACAATCTAAAATCAAAAGTGAGCAGCAAGGACAAACCGATGGCGAACTCAACTCTTGGCCTAGAACATCAACTTTACGATTATCTGTTATCTATTTCTCTGCGCGAGCCAGATATTCTCGCTTCACTACGGGAAGAAACTGCTAAACATCCTATGGCCCAGATGCAGATTGCTCCCGAACAAGGTCAGTTTATGGAGCTCGTGGTGCAGCTTATGGGAGCGACAAAAACCTTAGAAATTGGCGTTTTTACTGGTTATAGCTCGCTGTGCGTAGCTTTGGCGCTGCCTTCAAACGGTCAGATTATTGCCTGCGATGTCAGCGAGGAATATACTGCGATCGCACGACGGTATTGGGAAGCTGCGGGCGTTGCTAATAAGATTTCTTTGCAGTTGGGTCCCGCAATAAATACTCTCGACAAACTAATAGCCGAGGGACAAGCAGGAACCTTTGATTTTGCCTTCATCGACGCCGATAAAGAAAATTATGAGGCTTATTTTGAGCGATCGCTGCAACTTGTACGCAATGGCGGTTTAATTGTAATTGACAATGTTCTGTGGTCTGGAAGAGTTGCTGATCCTCAAGTACAAGACGAAAGCACCACGGCCATTCGTACTTTTAACGACAAATTGCGTAACGATCCCAGAGTTACTCTCAGTGTTGTCCCCATTGCTGACGGGCTGACTTTGGCATTGAAACGCCGCTGGGCTACTCTGATGGAACCTGAACAGGGTAATTAAAGAGTTATTTGCGGTTTGCGGTTCATTTTTAAATTGCCACAAACTGCTAATTATTCAAGCAGATACAAGTCAGTTTTATATATAGAGTAAGGCGCCCGTGCTGCACCTTAGAAATTCAAAAGAATGGAGTAAGGTGCGCATTGCGCACCTACAAAATGATGTATTTTCTAGTTAGGAGTAAGGTGCGCATTGCGCACCCTACAAAATGATGTATTTTTTAGTTAATCACAAAATCATGTATTTTTTAGTTAGGAGTAAGGTGCGCATTGCGCACCCTACAAAATGATGTATTTTTTAGTTAGGAGTAAGGTGCGCATTGCGCACCCTACAAAATGATGTATTTTTTAGTTAATCAGAGGCGCAAATGCTGGGTTCAAATTTACAACTAAAATTACCAATTCATGAAACTTTTCAGTGTACTGTTCAAGGCGAAGGTTACTGGACGGGGACTTTAGTTGATTTTATCAGATTGGCTGGTTGCCCTGTGCGGTGTCCCTGGTGTGACACAGGCTATGCAAATGGGGGCAAAGGTTTGCCGTCTGTACCGCAGTCGATCGCACAATTGCTAGCTCAATTGCAGTCTCCGAGAGTGGTAATTACTGGCGGCGAACCTTTTATACACGGGGATTTGCCGGAGTTAGTTGAAGCTTTGTTAGAAGCTGACAAACAGGTGAGTATTGAAACTTCCGGTGCTTGCTGGCAAGATGTTTCCCCACAAGCTTGGATTACTCTTTCTCCAAAGGAACACGTCAATCCTAAATATCCGGTGCAAGAGATTTTTTGGACTAGAGCCAATGAAATTAAGTTGGTGGTTAGCACTGGCGAAGAAGTTGCATTTTATCACAAGCATTTGCAAAATAATGTGAATATTCCGGTTTTCTTGCAACCCGAATGGAACTCGAAAGATTCCGCAATTCCCATTATCTTAGAATTGCTGAAACAAAATCCTAGTTATAGGTTATCTTTGCAAACTCATAAGTTTATTGGCGTGCAGTAATTTGATCAATTACTCAGAGATATTCGTCAAGTTTGGCGGTGCATAATGGGGAGTGCATCGCCTTACAATATGGGAAAATATGTGCTAAAATTAAAGCAGAAATTTATGATAATCTGAAGATAATGGAAACAACTACGGAAACCCCAATGGGAAAAGTTATCACAACCCTAGTAATTACGAATCGGCTGGATGAAGGGAAAGCCGAAGATAATCTGATTCCAATCGAGCAAGTGAGGTCTGTTACTCTAGAAAATGTTTTAGTGGATACGGGCGCGACAACTTTGTGTTTGCCTAAAGATGTCATCGCCAAACTGGGTTTGAAAATCCTCAAGCAAGTGGTTGTGGAAACTGCCACGGGCATTAGTGAGGCGAGGATTTTTCAAGATGCCAAGATTTCTCTGTGCGGGCGCGAAGGGACTTTTGAGTGTTTGGAATTGTCCGAGGGGAAAACGCCACTTTTAGGCGTGATTCCGATGGAAGCGCTGGGAATTGAAGTGGATTTGAAAAATCAAAGATTGAAAGTTTTGCCCGACGGGCCGACGGAAACTTATTTGACAATTCTTTGATATTCTTGAGTTTGGATGCCAGCTATTCGATCGGCAGCGCTAAGATGGTTAAGCACTGTTTTGCACTACTCTCATGTCCCAACGCGCCGAAACCTCAAACAGCCAGCCAAGTGCATCCCGCAACGGGCATAATGTCACGAATTCTCACTCTCACAACCAAAATACGATTCGGGTTCGCGGTGCGAGACAGCACAACCTGAAAAATATCGATCTGGAACTGCCGCGCGATCGCCTGATCGTTTTTACTGGCGTATCGGGTTCTGGTAAGTCTTCCCTCGCTTTCGATACAATTTTTGCCGAGGGACAGCGCCGCTACGTCGAGTCTCTCAGCGCCTACGCGCGCCAGTTTTTGGGACAGTTGGACAAACCGGATGTGGACGCGATTGAGGGCTTGAGTCCGGCTATTTCGATCGACCAAAAGTCAACTTCTCACAACCCGCGATCGACTGTTGGCACTGTTACAGAAATTTACGATTATCTCAGATTACTCTACGGCAGAGCCGGCGAACCGCACTGTCCGATTTGCGATCGCTGCATTGCGCCGCAGACAATTGATGAAATGTGCGATCGAGTCATGGCACTTCCTGACGGCACTCGCTTTCACCTTCTCGCACCAGTTGTGCGCGGAAAAAAAGGTACTCACCGCAAATTATTGTCGAGTTTAGCTTCCGAAGGATTTATTCGCGTTAAAGTTAACGGAGAAATTTTAGAACTGTCGGAAAATATCGAATTAGATAAAAATCATACGCACAATATCGAGATAGTTGTCGATCGGTTAATTAAAAAACCCGGTTTAGAAGAACGTTTAGTTGATTCTCTGGCAACTTGTTTGCGCCATTCTGAGGGAATTGCGATTATTGAAGAGTTACCGACGGATGAAAATTCCCAACCACAGGGGCCGATCGTATTTTCGGAAAACTTTGCTTGTCCCGAACACGGCGCAGTAATGGAGGAACTTTCCCCTCGGTTATTTTCGTTTAATTCGCCCTACGGCGCGTGCCAAAACTGCCACGGTTTGGGGAGTTTGCGGGCTTTTGCGCCGGAGTTGGTAGTTCCCGACGAGAAAGCGCCTCTTTATTGTGCGATCGCGCCTTGGTCAGATAAAGACAATTCCTATTATCTCTCTTTGCTTTGCAGTATTGCTGATAGTTGTGGGTTTGATATCGACACTCCTTGGTATCGATTAAAGCCCGAACACCAGCGGGTGATTTTGTACGGCAATGAGCAAAAGCGTACCGCAGAAAGTAAAAAGCGCGACGGCAACACTGATTTTAGGAGAGATTTTAATGGCGTAATTTCCATGTTGCAGCGCCAGTACGACGATACTGGTTCCGATCTGATCAAGCAGAAGTTGGAACAGTATCGAGTCGATCGCTCTTGCGAGGTTTGTCACGGCAAACGCTTGAAACCCGAAGCGCTTTCGGTGCGGTTGGGACAGTACGGAATTGTGGATTTAACCAGTATTTCGATTCGCGAATGTCGCGAAAGAGTCAATAATTTGGGATTGAGCGATCGGCAATTCCAAATATCCGATTTAGCCCTGAGAGAAATCAAAGCAAGGCTGCAATTTTTGCTCGATGTCGGGTTAGATTACCTGACTTTAGACCGCGCCGCAATGACGCTTTCTGGCGGAGAAGCCCAGCGAATTCGGCTGGCGACTCAAATCGGTTCTGGTTTGACAGGCGTGCTCTACGTTTTGGACGAACCGAGCATCGGACTGCACCAAAGAGACAATTTTCGCCTGCTGCAAACCTTAACAAAATTGCGCGATTTAGGCAATACTTTGATTGTCGTAGAACACGATGAAGAAACTATGCGAGCGGCCGACCACATTGTCGATATCGGGCCCGGCGCTGGCGTGCACGGCGGCAAAATTATATCGCAAGGAAGTTTAGAAAATTTGCTAACAGCAGAGGAATCTTTGACGGGTGCTTATTTGTCGGGAAAGCGAGTAATTGAAACCCCTAATGAAAGGAGAAAAGGCAACGGCAAAGCTCTTTCAATCACAAATGCGAGGCGCAACAATTTAAAAAATATTGATGTGGAAATTCCGCTGGGAAAACTCGTCTGCGTGACGGGGGTTTCTGGTTCTGGAAAATCAACTTTAATCAATGAATTGCTGTACCCGTCGCTACAACACTATATCACCAAAAAAGTGCCTTTACCACCCGATATGGACGCCCTCAAAACGAAAGGGGAACGCTCTCTAGAGGATGTGGTTGATAAGGTAATTGTAATTGACCAATCTCCGATCGGTCGTACTCCGCGCTCTAATCCCGCTACTTACACGGGAGTCTTTGATGTGATTCGCGATTTGTTTGCCGAAAGCATTGAAGCGAAGGCAAGAGGTTACAAAGCGGGGCAGTTTTCTTTTAATGTGAAAGGGGGAAGGTGCGAAGCTTGCGGCGGGCAAGGCGTGAACGTGATTTCGATGAATTTTCTGCCGGATGTTTACGTGCAGTGTGAGGTTTGCAAGGGTGCACGGTACAACCGGGAAACGCTGCAAGTTAAGTACAAAGGCAAGTCGATTTCTGATGTTTTGAACATGACCGTGGAGGAATCTTTGGAGATGTTTAAAAATATTCCCAGGGCGGGCGCCAGACTGCAAACTTTGGTTGATGTTGGTTTGGGTTACATTCAGTTGGGACAGCCGGCGCCGACGCTTTCTGGGGGCGAAGCGCAGCGGGTAAAATTGGCAACGGAACTGTCTCGCCGCGCTACTGGGAAGACGCTTTATTTAATCGATGAACCGACGACGGGTTTGTCGTTTTATGATGTTCACCATTTGTTAAATGTGCTGCAAAGATTGGTGGATAAGGGTAATTCAATTTTGGTAATCGAACACAATTTAGATGTGATTCGGTGCTGCGATTGGGCGATCGATTTGGGGCCGGAAGGGGGAGATAAGGGCGGCGAAATTATTGTGGCGGGGACGCCGGAGGATGTGGCGGCAAATCAGAGGTCTTATACTGGGAAGTATTTGCAAGCGGTTTTGCAGCAGCATCCTTTAGGGGAGGCTGTAGCTGTTAGTTAATACTAACAGGAATTACGCAATTCTCATAATTAGTAAGGTGCGTCAGATATTTAAACCTTCAATAATTGTTTAAGAAACTCACCTGACGCACCCTACAATTAAAATACTGCGTCCGGTGAGCGCGAACGTTATCTCGCTTGGTTTCTGAGTTGGGACAGTAGACAGCACAAAGCGATCACCAAAATTGCAAAGCAACAACGATTGGCCGATTCAGAATAGGAACTGGCAAAAAAACAGCAGACGTTCAAGAAATCAAGGAAAGAGAGCGCTCTATGGCTAAACCTTTCAAACCAGAAACTCGAAATTATTGTAATTGGTCTGTAACCATTTATGTTGGCTCAGAAGCAGTAGGGTTTTATACAAAGTGTATTTCGCCCAATGGTACTATTTTATGTACAGAAATCTGTAATGACAAAGGGTCTGCTTGGCAACAGGGTTACAACCTGGTAGCTCGTGCAATTAAAGAAGAACGAACTAATCGATACAATAGGATTGCTATACCTCTGACACTTGCGTTATTATATGTATCTGGATCGGATGAGGAATACGAGTTAGGTCATCAATCTCGCTTTAGAGGCAGACGTGCTGGGAAGGGACATGATTTTGAAATTTTGGATCTTCTGACTGAAGATGGTCTATTAGAGGAGCAATGTAATCCCCAGCATATTAAATCAGTAGTTTTGACACCAAAAGGTATTAAACAAGCAAGGCACATTCTGAAAAATTTGAATTTAGAGGGGATTGAAGAGTTTCTTCAGACTCAGGAAAATCGCGACGATTTAATTGATGGATTAGAACAAGATAAAGAGCACTTCGGTGATAAAAAGTAAGAATTTGCTACCAACCCCTGCTTAACCATAGAACCCCATTCGGACAACATCTCCTCTCAGTAAAGGTTTGGAAAAGTTAGATGGATATCGGGCTAGATAGGGGCAAGATTCTGGTTGGTTGGTAATTTTATATCGCACAGACAATTCACCCCAACTGCCATAAAGCGGGATTTTCGATGAAAGATTAACTATCTTGAATTGTCGGAGACATGGCTATATTTTGTGCTTGTTGCTGCATGAATTCAATGTCCGATTCCAACCAAGTGCGGGGCCCGCTGCACTGATGAGCAATTAACAGCCCCCACAGTCCTTTGTTCGTTAAAATTGGCACAACTAAATTGGCGCGAACTTTCAGGCTACGCAGAAAATCTCGGTGGCATTGGTGAATTTGTGCTACTTCAATATCTGCAATTGCTCTAACTCGACCGGCTTCGTACAAAGCAGCGTATTCGTGGTTAAAACATTCGTCTGGCCCTGTTGAACCCAAGATTGAGAGTTCGATCGCACTCAACATCTCGTAAGTCACTCGGCCTTGCCATTGCGTGTAAAAATGATAAAGCACCGCGCGATCGCTCTGCAAAATTTCTCGAATGTCGTAGAGGGATTTTTCAACTAATACGTCGCGCTTGAGACGATCTGTCAAGCGGTTAACAATGTTTTGCAGGCGATCGCCCGACATAGTATTAACTCCTTTAATTCCTAGTACACTCGCCCGATCTTAATTATTGAACTGGCACCATCACCCGACCTCAAATTGTTGCGCTTCGGGATTTTAGCGCACTCAAAAATGAGTAATTTTTGGCTTAACAGTTGTCTGGATGGCAGCAACATTATACTATTATTTTGACAGAGATAGCAATCTTTTTGGGCAACGGGCGATCGCGTCGGGCCCTCGCCCGTGCTACGGCTTTTTTGCGAGAAGAACCACCAGCGGGACGCCTGTTCCACAAATGAAGAGAAAAGGAAGAGTTTACCAGTGCTGGGAGAATTGCTATATCTGCCTAAAGTTGGTTCCTCTCAAATAGGGTAACTGCTACGATATTTCTAAAGCTAAAGAAAGCATTAAATATGTCTGTGCTAGAAGCTGCTTGGAAACACGAATTTATCCCTACGAACGGCATCAAACTGCACTATGTCACTCAAGGTTCTGGGCCGCTGATGCTAATGCTGCACGGATTTCCTGAATTTTGGTATTCTTGGCGACATCAAATCCCAGAATTTGCATCAGATTATAAAGTCGTCGCTGTAGATCTCAGGGGTTACAACGACAGCGACAAACCTCACGATCAATCTGCTTACGTGATGGCAGAGTTTGTGCAAGATGTCAAGGGCATTATTCAGGGTTTGGGATACGAAAGTTGCGTCTTAGTTGGTCACGACTGGGGAGGTGCGATCGCCTGGAATTTCGCTTATGCTTATCCCCAAATGGTGGATAAATTAATTGTGATGAATCTACCACATCCGGCCAAGTTTGCTGAAGGGTTACGCACTCCCCAACAATTACTGAGAAGTTGGTACATCTTTTTGTTTCAGTTGCCAGTTTTGCCGGAGTTGTTAATTCAGTTGGGCGACTATCAGGCAATTTCGGCTGCTTTGGAAGGTATGGCAGTGGACAAAAGCACCTTTAGCCCCTCAGATATCGAAGCTTACAAAGATGCGGCTGCCAAACGGGGCGCTCTGACTGCTACTATCAATTATTACCGCAATATTGCTCGCGGATTTCTCGAGCGCCAGAATTGGAGGGTTCTGGAAGTTCCGACGCTGATGATTTGGGGAGAAAATGATGCCGCCCTCGGCAAAGAGTTAACCTATGGAACCGCAGATTACGTCCGGGATTTTCAGATTCATTACATTCCTAATTGCAGCCACTGGGTGCAGCAGGAACAGCCGCAGTTAGTGAATCGATACATGAGAGATTTTTTGGCAAGTAAGTTGATTTAATATCATATCCAGTTAGATCCGAAGGCTACTGAGCCGACCAGTAGGACGATCGCGATTCACTCAGAAAATTATTATTCCCATGCCAGCAGAGACATTCACCGACTGCTGATGCCCTCCGTCATGCGCCCGCTCATTTCGCTGGGGTGAATGCGGTAGATTGCAATTACCTCCCCACGTCCCAGCGAGTCAATCCAGGTGCGATTGATGGCTGGTGAAAGTGTGGGGTTGTGTTCTTTGACCAATTGCATGGCGCGATGTCTGGCTGTTCCGTGAGGAGTTCTGCTCGCCCGTTCACATTAAATATAATATGTGGTATAAAAACATCAATTATCCAAAAAGATGGCAGGTGAAATGATATAATTTTTGACATTCTTAACCTAAAAAATTGGGATCAAGCAAATCAAATCTTCGCAGCCAGTTTTTATGACACCAGACATCTCCGCAGCCCACCAGCAAAGAAATCACCGCATAATTGTCTGGGTACTGATTGGTCTGACGCTGCTGGGACTGGCATCCCGCCTTTATTTGGCGTGGCGCACCAACCAAACTCTCACCGATACCCCCCGCCCGTCTGACGGGCGACGAACCGGGCTATGAACGTTTCGCATACGACCTGCTGAATGGTCATTTTTTTGAGAGACCAGGCAGAACGCCAGTTTATCCCTTTTTTGTAGCTGGATGCTATGCTATTTTTGGTCGCTCTCCCGCATCTGTAGTCTACGTACAAGCTTTTTTGGGGGCGACAATCATACCGCTAACTTTTATCCTGGCACGGCGTTTTACTGGCGCTCAAAGTTCCTTAGTAGCGGCTGGATTAATTGCAATAGATCCCTCCCTCATTTTTCATGTCAGGCGGCTGCAAACAGAGATTTTATACAAGCCTTTAATACTTTTAACCGTGCTGGGTTTGCTGTGGGCATTGGAACAGCCGCAGTGGCAAAATTTTTCATTAGCAGGTGCGCTGTTGGCAATTACAAATCTTTGTCGGCCGACAGGGATGTTGCTTCCAGCAATTGTGCCACTATTGATGTCGCGCCAATGGCATTTTAAGCGCAAGATAGCTTTATTTATTGCTTATTTGGTCGCAATTATTATAATTACTGCACCTTGGACTTACCACAATTATCGAACGCACAAAACTTTTTTGCTTGACAGCGTTTCTACGGCGCTGCTGTGGCAAGGAAGTCCCGAGTTTTATCATTTGGCCTATGAAAAATTGCCAAAACGCCATACTGTTCAAATTTGGCAAGAAGAACTAAATCCGGATCGGAATGGGGGACACAATGCTTTTACAATTGAGGGCGATCGCTATTTTACCAAACGGGCGATCGCTTCAATCCTCCGCGAGCCTGCTGTCTATCTCTGGTATTGTTTGCAAAAGGCAGTTTTTTTCGGGTTGGGGAACCCTGTAAGTGACTGGCCCGATCATGCTATGTTTAATGTGGAGGTAATGTGGCGATTCTTTTCGCTACAACAGATTGTCTGCATTTTGGCGGTGCGAATTTTGCCTGTAATTGCTGCTTGGAGCATGATAGTTTTGCGGCATCGCTGGCGGGAGTTTTTGCCACTATTGGCAGTCTGTGGCTATTTTACTTTGTTCCATGCGCTAACCTATACAGAAGTTCGCCACAGCGAGCCACTGCACCCGATTTTGGCGGTCGTAATTGCTACGGCGGCGGGCGAACTTCAGCGTCGGTTGAAGTTAATTAGTCAGTAGGTATTAGGCAGTTAGTTATTAGTTATTAACCCAGTGTTCTCAAAAACAATTATTCGGAATTTTACCATCGCCATTTTAATGGCTCTTAGCATAGGGTTGTTCAGCGGAACGACAATTTTTTCTCAAAACATCGAAACAATTAAAATTTCCGGCAATGCTGCGGGTGTTAGCACTCGCTACATCGGCGCAGTCGAAGGCAATATCAATTTCGACATCAAAGATTTGCAAGATTTGGGAATTAATACCTACCGCATTTACGGCGGGATGTCCCGGTGGGAACCAGAAGACGACGACGGTAAATACGGTTGGCCGTCTATTGACGAAATTAAGACAAATCCAAATATAATTAATTGGGCACATTGGGATCAGATTATGACTAATCCGCCCCAGGGTAGCGATTATTGGTGGTCGGGAAAACCGGGTACGGTTTGGCAAGGCAATGCCAAAACTATTTTTAATAGTCTCAAACAAGCAAATATTCGCCCGGTTGTGACTATACGGAATGTTGATAATAGCTGGCGGCCGAGTTGGGCGCTGCAACTGAATCCGCCGCGGGCAAAAGAAGATTGGAACGAGTGGTGGGAACACGTTTTTGCTACGGTTTATTGGGTGAATGTTCGCAATGATTACCGCGTTGATGATTGGGAAATTCACAACGAACCGGATAATCGCGATCAGGGTTGGGGCGGGACTAGGGCTGACTATTTTGAATTGGTTAAGGTGGCAAAAGATGCGATCGACTTTGTTTACCAAACTTATTTGCCTTCGCGCACTTACCGCATCCACGGCCCGAAAACCGTAGGAGGCAGCAATTGGCCAGCTAGTGCTTTGCAGGAAATACCGAATTATTTCGATACAGTCAATGTCCACAACTACGATGCAGATATTTCTAACTACACCCGCAAAGTGCGCGGCTGGATGAACGGTACTGTCCGCGCTAACTCGCAGCTTTGGATAGGAGAATGGGGAACTTACAACATTAGCTACGGCGATTTATCTTTAGCTTTAAATTTGATTAAGAATTTGATTCGAGGTTCCCAACCGGGGGATAATTATATTGACGGAAGTCACATATTCTGTTTGTACGACTGGGGCAAGCCCGCAGGGGCGGAAGGTTTGCTAGGGGACGGGGGAAAACGGCGCGCGGGCTACTATGCTTTGCGGATGGGAATTAGGGCATTGCAGGGCGGGAAAAATACTTTTTTTCCTATCACTAACAGTTCGGATTTAATGGCAGTTGCAACTCTTGATGCTAGCAAGAATGTTTACTTGCTGGTTGTCAATGACCGAGCAACATCTTACACTGTTAATGCTGATATTTCGGCTCTGATAAAAACTGGTAATGGCACGGTGCGAGAGTTCAGTTCTAAAACAATGGATGAGGTTGTTGGTAGCTTAAGGCCCAAGGGCGGAAATGCGAGTTTTGCACTGGCGGGGAACAGCGCTATTCTCATCAAGTTCGATCGCCAGAATTGAAGCTCAAATCCTCTGAGCCATAATTGGGATAAGATAGAATTAGTTATGCTCAGAATTATTTATTTTCTGCCTGTTTGGCCCTGGAACCCTGGAACCCTTGAACCCTCGAACCCCTAATTGCACAGTTGCCATACCTAAGTCGTCCTGTTGTGATTCCCCTCCTGTCGCTGGTAAATTGGTAGCGTGCAGGTATCTTGCCTCAAACAGAATGCGAGCGAGAGTTCCGTTGAGGGGCAGAAAGTAGGGTGCAGTCTAGACAATCGCAGAAATTCTTGCTCGTAAACCCGCAGCAGTTAGGCTAAGCGAGGAATTGCCCGCCCGCCTTCATCTGGGCACTCTGGCAGATGGCATTGGTTCTGAAAGTCAGAAGCCGTCAATGATCAGGATATGGCACGGAATTAATTTTAAATGCCAAGATGCTGGAAGTAGGGGTGAGTTTAATCGTACAGAAACTTTGAGCGCGCTGGGAAATCTCGCGGGCAAAGCCTCTAAATCAATCTGCTGCTTGCGATCGGGTTTTTCCAACAAATATCACTTTTATGCCCCCTGATGTTTATTCCCTCCCTCAGTCAGGTCATCAACCGCAATCCCCTCACTGTCACCCCTGAGACGCCCGTAGAAAAGGCGATCGAGCTGATGAGCAGCACAGGGGCTAGTTACGTCCTCGTGGTAGAACCGCGCGGGCATTCTCGACTCGGAAATCCTACCAACGGGGCTTCCCCACAATCGCGGGAACAGTCGGGTTTTTACAACGGCATACCGCCTGCGGTACACGCAGGAGGCAATGGGCTGCGTCTCAACGGCTCAAAACCTCCCTATCCGAGCAGCCAGACAGTGCTGGGGATTTTTACAACGCGAGATATCGTACAGCTAAATTCGATCGGCGCTGCTTTGAGCGGATTTGCGATCGAGCAAATCATGATCAGAACCGTAACTGTAGCCCGAGAATCGGAAATTCCCGACTTTTTTGCCTTAGCAAATCTGCTGGAGAAAAATCAGATCGGCCATTTGCCCGTAGTCAGCGACACTGAAGAACTTGTCGGTTTAATTAGCTCTCAAAGCTTGGTGCAAATGTTGCAGGGAATTGGGGAATCGACACCAAAAGCAACTAGCAGCACTTCGCAACCTGCGGCTTTCGCGTTCCCCCCGCCGCTGCCAATTCTGCATCAGAAATTAGAGCTACCTGCAAGTTTAATTAAACTTTATCAAATCCCTCAAATCGCAGCCTCGCGAATTATTCACGCTCCTGCTAGTTCTTCGGTTCGCTATTTGGCGCAACTGATGTTTAGACACAATGTTAGTTATGTATTAATCACTGAAACCCCCGATCAACAATCGACTGGTGCTGCTCATAATTCCAAATTTACAAATCCCAACCTTCACAAACTGGTTGGGGTGGTAAGTTCGCGGGATATTGTGCAGTTGCAGGCGCTGGGAAGAGACTCTAACAAAATTAAAGCCGGAGCAATTTGCAGCAGTTCGCCGCCGCTGGTGCGATCGCACTCTACCCTCGAAGCAGCCGTCGCGCTGCTGCAAAAACACTACTGCCAGTTGCCTTTATTAGTCATCAACGAAACAAATCACCCGATCGGGATTATCAATCCTAAAACTATCCTTTTACAAGCGCTGGATTCAAAATCTCTGCATTCTGGCTTAATTGCTTTGCAGCGCCAGCTAGAATCTAGCAACGCTCAATACAAAAAACTCTCAGCAGAAATACAGCGGACAGCAGCAAATAGCCACGAGATGGCTGAAATTTCTCACTACAGTGTCGTAGAGCGGCCAAATCTCCCCCCTGCAGTCAACAATCAGGGGATTTGGGACTGGAATCTCGAAACAGATGAGTTTTTTTATTCGGCGCGGTGGCAAGAAATGCTGGGCTACCAAGAAGGGGAAATCTCGAATCGCCGATCGGAATGGTGGAGTCGCATCCACCGAGATGATATTGACTCGGTAAAGGCAGCTTTAGAAGACCACTTCGCCCAAAAGACACCGGATTTTGCAGCAGAATATCGGATGTACTGTAAAGACGGCAGCACTGTCTGGGTGCTGAACCGAGGTCAAGTTTTACGCAGCGCTACCGGGAAACCGCTGCGGGTAGTAGGAACTCATACAGATATTACTCCAAACAAGCAGTTTGAAGTCAAAAACCGCGAGCACGATCGAGAACAATTCCATCTCTTTGATTCTTTGAAAGCAACAGTAATTTTCCACATAGATGCGGCAGGGGTTTGGAAATTTCTCAACCGCGCTTGGACGGAAATTACGAATTTCTCGGTGTCCGAAAGTTTGGAAACTAATTTTTTAGAGTGGGTGCATCCAGATGAGCGCGAGCAATGTGCAAATTTATTGGAGTCTTTGCTGTCGGGTAAGTCGGAATTTGAACGGCGAGAACTGCGATTTAAGTCCAAGTCGGTTCCGGAGAAAAACTCCTTGGGAATTCACAGTAATTCCGGCTTTGTTTCCGTGGAACTATTTGCCCAAGTCCGGCGGAATTCGCAAGGCGAAATAGCGGGAATTTTCGGGACTTTGCACGATGTCTGCAATCGCCTCGAAGGAGTTGAGGAACTGCGGGAAAGCGAGCGAGCAATTCGATCGCTCTATGAGGTAATGGTGAGCTCGGAAGGCTCTTTTGATGATCGAACGATGCGGTTGCTGGCAATGGGTTGCAGTCAGTTTGGCATGGATATCGGGCTGTTGGGCAGGGTTTTGGGCGATCGCTACGAAGTGATTGCGGCTTATGTACCGGAAGATTTTCCGTTTGGATTTGCTAAAGGAGACGGTTTTGCTTTGAGCAGAACCTTTGAGCGAGAGGTTTTGCGATCGAGTGAACCTATTTCTGTCGAATCAGCCGGCACTACTCAATGGCGCAACCACCCCGCTTACAGCGTCCGCAAGTTGGAGGCTTTTGTGGGGACGAGGGTAATAGTGCAAGGGCGAATTTTTGGCACTTTGAGCTTTACTTCTCGCACCACTAAATCTCCTTTTAAACCGCTGAATTTTGAAATTTTAAAGTTGATGGGCAATTACATCGGCGCAGAAATTGCCCGCGAAGAGCGAGAGCGAACTTTGCAACGTCAGTACCAGCGCGTTTTACTACTCAAACAAATTACTCAAAAAGTGCGATCGACCTTAGACACTCAAGAAATTTTTCAAACTACCGCCACCCAAATCGGCCGCGTATTTGGTGTCAATCGCTGTACAATTCACACCTATCTTTCCGAACCTTATCCCCACCTTCCTTGCGTCGCGGAATACTTAGAACCCGGTCACGAATCGGCTTTAGATTTAGAACTTTCTGTCACTTATAACCCGTACACCGAAAAACTCCTCGCGGAAGATATCGCCCTGGCATCTCCCGATGTGTTTGCCGATCCTTTGCTGGAATCTTCGGGGCCGATGTGCCGCCGCATCGGATTAAAATCTATGTTGGCTGTTCGCACTTCCTATCAAGGAGAACCGAATGGAATTATTACTTTGCACCAGTGCGATGCAACTCGCCAGTGGAATCCCGACGAAATTGAACTGTTAGAAGATGTGGCGGCTCAAGTTGGAATTACCTTAGCTCAAGCAGAACTTTTAGAAACGGAAGTTCAGCGACAGCGACAGTTAGCAGAGCAAAATGAAGCTTTGGATCAAGCACGACAAGCGGCGGAAGTTGCTAACAGAGCTAAGAGCGAATTTTTAGCGACTATGAGTCACGAAATCCGCACTCCGATGAATGCGGTAATCGGGATGACGGGCTTGCTGCTGGATATGGAACTAACTCCTGAACAGCGGGATTTTGTGGAGACAATTCGTACCAGCGGCGATGCTTTGCTGACTATTATTAACGATATTCTCGATTTTTCCAAGATTGAATCTGGAAAATTGGATTTGGAACGCAGCCCATTCGAGCTGCAAAACTGTATAGAAGAATCTCTGGAATTACTGGCTCCTAGAGCCTCAGAAAAAGGTTTAGAGCTGGCTTACTTTATTGATGATTCTGTTCCCAAAAACATTTTAGGAGATGTCACGAGGCTGCGCCAAATTTTGGTAAATCTGCTGGGCAATGCAGTTAAATTTACAGAATCTGGAGAAATTGTGGTGTGCTGTACGGCTAGGGAAATTGAACAGGTAGCTGCTAATAGTTCGCCGGACAAAATTAATATTCTAGAGCCACAACCGCTAGCAATTAACCAGACAGAGGTGGCACGTAACAGACAATACGAGATTCAATTTGCTGTCCAAGATACGGGAATTGGCATTCCGCCAGACCGGATGGATCGCCTGTTTAAAGCTTTTTCCCAGGTGGATGCTTCGACAACGCGACATTACGGGGGGACGGGTTTGGGACTGGCTATCAGCCAGCGTTTGAGCGATATGATGGGCGGTACAATGTGGGTTGTCAGCCAGGTTGATCCGCGAAGTTCTAAGTCTCAACCGGGAGTTTCTGCGATCGGACAAAGTATCGCTGGAAGGTCGCCTGCAGAATTTACTCCGCCGTCGATAGCGGGTTCGGGTTCGATTTTTTATTTCACGGTGACTGCTGAAGCGAATGACATCCGGCATGAGGAAAAAAGGCCCGAATTTGCCGCTGGTAAGCGCTTGTTAATTGTTGAGCATCATGCCATTAACCGGCAAGTTTTGATCCGTCAGGCAGAGTCTTGGGGAATGATACCCGTGGCTGTAACTTCGGGTGCTGAGGCTTTGGAAATCATCAAAGGAAACTCGCCGCTCGATTTAGCTATTTTGGCGATGAATCTACCAGATATGGACGGTGTGGCTTTGGCTGTGGAGATTCGGAAATTTGAGCTGAGCAATTTGTCAAGCGGCGACGGCATAAATCCGAATGTCCTCCTTAAAAACCCTCGCAAAATTGCGCTACCTTTGGTGCTGTTTACTTATTTAAGTAAGGCGGAAGTTTGGAAAAAACTTGAAACTACAGAAGTACATTTTTCTGCTTTTTTAACTAAGCCTTTAAAACAGTCCCAGTTTTATAATGTGTTGCTGCAAGTTTTTGGATATGTTACTGGCAGAAGCGGCAGGGGAGAAGTTTCAAATGTGATGACTTTGACTTCGGGATTGAAGTATTTTGAAAATTCTCAAGAACAGCACCGTGTGCAGCGGACGCCTGCTGTTTTGAGGCAGGTTGCGGGGAATTCTACCGGACAGGATGGAACTAATTCTAGTCAGATTCGGATTTTGCTGGCTGAGGACAATGTGGTGAATCAAAAAGTCGCTACGCATTTACTCGACAGGATAGGATATCGGGCTGATATTGCGGCTAATGGGTTGGAGGTTTTGGAGGCGCTGAAGCGGCAATCTTACGATGTTGTGCTGATGGATGTGCAGATGCCGAACATGGATGGGTTGGAAGCGACGCGCCGCATTTGTCAGGAATGGCCTGCTAACAAGAAGCCGAGAATTATTGCGATGACTGCTAATGCGATGCAGGGCGATCGCGAAAAGTGTCTGGAAGCAGGTATGGACGATTATATTACTAAGCCGGTGCGTCGGGAAGAGTTGGCGATCGCCTTGAGCAAGTGCTCACCTCTGATTCGGGATGAATTGGATGCGGTTACTGAGGAAAACAATCAAGATATTTCTGATCGAGTTGACAGTGATACTGCGGGTTCTTCGAGCGTTCCACCGGGAGCAGATTCGCCGATCGATTTTCATATTTTGCAAAATCTCCGCGAGCTAGACGATGATGAAGACCCAGATTTTTTGGGGGAGCTGATTAAGATATATTTGGTAGACGCACCGCAACATTTAGAAACTATTAAGGAGGCTATTTTTCTGGGCGATGCTGATAGTTTGAAGCTGGCTTCTCACACGCTGAAGTCGAGCAGCGCCAATTTAGGAGCCGTGTCTTTTTCTGCTGTTTGCAAGGAGTTGGAGTATATGGGCCGCGTGGCGGTTGAGTCTGGAGGGGAACAGGTTTTTGATGTGAGTACGGCGCGCGATCGCCTGTTGGAAGCCCAAGCGGAGTGGGAAAAGGTGCGGGCGGCTTTTGAGACGGAATTGGAAACCGGGAAGTTGCGATCGCAAATAGGGTAATTTCTAATTGGTAATTGGTAATTGCTAATGAAGAATTGCCGTTACCGATTACCAGAATAACTATTTAACTTTCACCTAAATATGCTTTGCGAACAGTTTCATTTGACTGCAAATCACTAGCACTACCAGCGACTACAACCTGACCGGTTTGAATGACATAGCCGCGGTGGGCTACACTTAAAGCCATGCGGGCGTTTTGTTCCACCAGTAAAATAGTTGTTCCTTCAGCATTAATATCGCGGACGATCGCAAAAATTTGACTGACTAACATCGGTGCCAATCCCATACTCGGCTCATCCAATAATAACAAGCGGGGGCGCGACATCAAAGCGCGGGCGATCGCCAACATTTGTTGTTCGCCACCGCTGAGAGTGCCCCCTTTTTGACTAATTCTTTCTCGCAAACGAGGAAATAAATTTAATGCTTTTTCCATATCCGACTTGATACCCAGAGTATCGTTGCGGAGATAAGCACCCATTTCTAGGTTTTCTTGCACCGTCATTCGCGGAAAAATCAACCGCCCTTCGGGACTTTGAGAAATCCCCAAACGGACGATCGCCTCTGTAGATAGTGCTTCTAAAGGCTTTCCCTCAAATAATACAGTGCCTTGGCGCGGCCGCAGCAGTCCTTGAATCGTGCGAAGAGTTGTAGTTTTCCCCGCCCCGTTGCTGCCGATTAATGTCACAACTTCTCCCTGCGAGACTGTTAGCGATACTCCTTTGAGGGCGTGTATATTTCCGTAGTAGGTGTGGATGTCTTTAATTTCCAACATAATTGCTCTTTGTGGGCTATCTTTACCTAAATTTTAATCAAAATATGGAGATATTTACCCATTAACCATGTGCATCTTCTTCTTTTCCCAAATATGCCTCAATTACGCGAGGATCTGAGCGAACTTCTGCCGGAGTTCCCTCAGCAATTTTAGTACCGTACTCCATAACACTAACGCGATCGCTAATTCCCATCACCACTTTCATATCATGTTCAATCAGCAAAATACTCAAATCCAATTCATCGCGAATCCGGTAAATAAAGCGAGTTAAATCAGCCGTTTCGTTCGGGTTCATCCCGGCAGTCGGTTCGTCCAAAAGCAACACTTTCGGATCGGAAGCCAAGGCCCTCGCAATTTCCAATCTGCGCTGGTCGCCGTAGGAAAGGTTTTTTGCCAACTCCGCCGCTTTAGAAGCACCTAAACCGACAAAATCCAGCATAGTTAGCGCTTTTATTTTAGCTTCCCGTTCCTCAATCATCGCAGCCGGAGGGCGGAGAATTGCCCCCAACAAACCTGTTTTTAATCGGCAGTGTCTGCCTACTAAAACATTATCCAGCACAGTCATGTTGTTAAACAAGCGGATATTTTGAAAAGTTCTAGCAATGCCGAAAGTGGTCAGGCGATCCGGCGGTAAACCCGTGATATTTTTATTTTCAAGTACCAATTGTCCCCCACTCGGTTTGTAGATACCCGTCAGCATATTAAAAAAGGTAGTTTTGCCCGCACCGTTGGGGCCGATCAAACTGGCGATCGATCCTTTTTCTAAGGTTAAACTAACCTGGTTGACCGCAGTCAAACCGCCGAATCGCATTGTAAGTTGTTGTGCTTCTAATAATGACATTTTGGTTGTGTTTCCTAATATTTTATAGTAGTACAATCGTGAAAGATCGCGAAGGATTTTGGAAAATTTTACGACAGATTCTCTAAGGTACAAACAAAATAGAACTTAAAAAGATTAGATTCTAGAGAACGGCGAGGGCGATATTGTGCGTGTAAATCTGCAGTCGAAAAGTTTTCAATAACTTTGAAATTGAGTTCGTCAGCCAAAGTTACAATGTTTTCAAACCCAGTAATCCACGGTGCATACATACTTTCGTATTTATCTATGTAATCATTGATATCTTGGTAGCCCGTCGTTCTCAAAATCACCTTTTCCGACATATAATCAAAAGACAATCGAAAACTCTTCACATTGTCACGAATTTGTTCTAACACAAATATTACATTTTTTTTGTCAAGCAAGGTAGTGTTGCCTTCCCACAAAAAATATGTCGGTCGAGTGAAATCAAATTCACTTTGTTTCAGCAAGGAAATTAAACCATCTTTTATGTAATCGCCCGGAAGATAGCAAACATTGGCAGGAATTTTGTTTGCTTTGAGAGTTTCTGCTTTTAATTGAAGAGTTGCGCGGTCGTCTATTTCAAAATAAATCACTCCTTCTCCATTAATTCTAGCAGCGCGAGTATCCAAACCCGAACCTAAAATAACTACTTGTTTGCAACCTCCTAAAATGTGATTTGACAAAACATCATCAAAATATTTAGTCCGCAACTTAACCATTTCTTTGGCTGCAGGAGAGTTTTGAGATATTTGGGCCGCTATTTCTTTTGTTTCTTCATTCAGCCAAATTTTGACTACATTATCAGTGTAGAGAGGAATTACCTCTTCATTCTCTTCGGCTCTAAACTCCGCAACGATAAAAGCAGTACCAGTTACATTGTTCATGGCTAATATTTCACCCTTACTAAGTAGTTGGTTACAAATAAACATCTGATTAGGAGGTTTTTTTACACTCATAAACTCCCTGATAGCCTAGATTTTTAGCTAAACCCGCTACAAAATACTATGGTTTTTTGCCCTTACCTACTTATTGACTTCTCGCATCGGCTAAAGACTCATTGCTCGCTTCACCATCAGAATGCAGTTCAGCTTGGTGGAGCTTATCAGGAATTAGTCCCTCCGGCCGCACGATCATCATGACAACAAGAGTTAGGCCGAATAGAAATAAGCGCATTTGAATCGGGTCTAAACTGGTTGCCAGAAAGTCTCGCAACTGGGGAATTGCAATCCTGGGGAGTACAAAAGTATTCAGAAAACCCTTGAGGACTTGCGCTAATTGTGGCAGATAAAGCCGATCGGCAGACATGATAATAATAGCGCCCAAAATCACCCCCGTCATGTTCCCCAAACCGCCTAAAATCACCATACACAGGATGATTACCGACACCGAGAAATCGAAAACGCTGGGAAAAATTGCGCTGATATAGGCGGCGTAAAATGCGCCTGCAAAGCCCGAAAACGTCGCTCCCATCGCAAAAGCTGAAAGTTTGGTTTTGACCAGGTTAATCCCCATCGCACTAGCCGCTAATTCATCTTCGCGCATGGCATTCCACGCCCTGCCCAAGCGGGAATCTCGCAGCCGCGAAATCATGAAGTAAGCGAAGACAACTAGCAGTAAAATTAGGTAGTACCAGGGAAAGTAGTTGCCGGTGCTGAAAGTGCCGACGATGGGGAGAGATGGACGCCCGATCGGGTTTATGCCCGCTTCGCCGCCGGTGAGGTTAAAAGGTCGATCGCACCCAACCAGACACAGCACCAACTCAGGTTTACCCAACAGGGAAGCAACAATCTTCGAGACTGGTTCATCAATCCGTATCGCAGTTAAATTCCTAAAGACAACCGGGATAATTTCGCCAAAACCGAGGGTAACGATCGCCAAATAATCGCCCTTGAGCCGCAGTGTGGGAATACCCAGGATTACGCCCGCGATCGCAGCTACACCGGCGGCGATCGGCAATACCACCCAAAAGTTCCAAGCAATATTTAACTGGCCAGAAGATAGCAAAGCCGTCGTGTAAGCGCCGATCGCAAAAAACGCCGCATATCCCAAATCCAACAAACCCGCAAAACCCACAGTAATATTCAAACCCAGCGCCAACATAATAAAGATTTGAATCTGTACTACAGTAGCAATCCAGCCAGTCTGAGCCTGAATATCGATAAACGGAAACAGAATTAGAATAAAAGCTAATGTCACCAGAGTTGCCAGCCGCTGGCGTTCTCCCTGCAAACCCTGCAAAGCACCCATTAACGTAGCGGTCAAAATTGCGATCGTCAAACTGCAAATCCCGTACAGCAGCGTAGTCGGCAAAGCAACAGCCGATTGCCCAGAAAAAGGTCTAATCAAAACCCCTTCTACCACACTTGCAATTAACAGCCAAACTCCCAATCCCAATCCCGCTAAACTGCCGATAGTCGCACCCATTTTCGGGCTGTAAACCTTCTGCTCTCGACAGCTAATAAAGCCCGCCGCCGTACCCATCAGCCAGCCAATCACGGTGCCGCTCCAACCGCCGAATAACAAAACAGTCAAAGAGGCGATCGCCCCTAAAATACCGCTCGATTTAATTGCTTGGATTATTTTATTAGTCATTAGTTATTAGTCATTAGTTATTAGTCACTGTTCACTGTTCACTGTCAACTGTCAACTGTCAACTGTCAACTGCTATATACTGGAACTGTTACCGGAACACACTTCAAACGGGCGATCGCTATATGGTACAAGCACCTCAAAAAACTATCACCCTCGACGAGTTTTTGCAACTCCCAGAAACCAAACCCGCTAGCGAATACATCAAAGGTACAATTTTACAAAAACCTATACCGCAAGGAAAACACAGCACAATTCAGGGAGAACTCATCACGAGGGTTAATGCAGCGGGCAAACCTCAGCGGATTGCTTGGGCATTTCCAGAACTTCGCTGCACCTTTGGCGGACGTTCTATTGTCCCCGATGTCGCGATTTTTGTTTGGAATCGCATTCCCCTAGACGCTGACGGCGAAATTGCCAATACATTTAATGCTCACCCAGACTGGACAATAGAAATTTTGTCCCCAGCCCAAAGCCAAACCAAAGTCACAAACAATATTTTGCACTGTTTGAACGCCGGTTGCCAGATGGGTTGGTTGCTCGATCCCGATGAAAAAAACATTTTAGCCTATCCCGCAAGGCAGCAACCGATTTCCTTGCAAGAACCAACAGATATACTTCCGATGCCCAAATTTATGCCGGAAATGCAGTTGACTTTAGGCGAAGTTTTTGGCTGGCTCAAACCAGGGAATATTTAATTTGATAGCGACGGTTAACTCGATATTTTGCAGGCGGCTTTTTCAGGCGATCGCGAATCCGGTATGCTTGCGTACTTCCGGCGAATGAAAGGCTAAAACAATGCTATTTTCAGGAACCCCGCCTTCCACTAATTCATCAGTAATGCCGTCTTCAATACCGTCATATTGAATCCAGATTTTGCCGTTGCGGATTTCAACGTGAACGAGGCAGTAGTGAACGCGCCTTTTGCCTTCCCAACCTTCTTTCATCAATAAAAAATGGTTGCGGTCTTGGCTGACAATCACTGTGCTATTAATGTCACCATATCTGTACTTCATGCTGGCATAGTACGACAGGATTTTATATATCAAGTCCCGGTATTCGTCTAGTTTATCCATCTGGTAATAACCTCCCGAACAGGATCGAAAACTAAAATTTTTATTTCTCCATCGGCTAGAACTACTTGCACGATTTCTTCATTAAAGAAGCTCACATAAATTTCTTCAGTAATTGCTAGGTATAGCGTTCGGTCTGGATCTATTCTCGATATAATTTTTAAGTATAGAATGTATTGCCCGAGCGCATTTTCCCAATCTTTTACTAGAGATTTGCCTACAAAACTTTTGATTTCAACAGCAATTATTTCTCCTTCACGTTCTGCTGCTAGCAGCTTTGTGGCTCCCAGATCCACAAACACACTGCGCGAACCAAATTGCAAAGTCAGAGGATCGTCTGTAATTGTCCACCCGTCTTTTTCTAAGGCAGTCCTTACATTATTATGATAAATGTCTTTTGCCATTTTTTCAATTTTTCTCTATCACACCCACTTGCCACACCTTCTGTGCCTGGTTCTTGAAAAAGCTTCTAACATTTTGACATGAGAACGCTCCGCGCGCCTCATCTTAAACCCGGTTTATCATAGAAATCGGGTTTAAGAGCGCAAGTGCCAAACCTACTGCACTTTCAAACCTTCTCCTGAACATTCTCACCCAACAAACCCCCAGGCCGAAAAGCCAAAATCACCACCAAAACCCCAAACACCCAAGCATTAGTCCAGCGGCTCGACAAATACTGATCGCTCAAAGACGAAAGCAAACCAATCAAAACTCCTCCTAACATCGCCCCGACAATATTGCCAATCCCCCCCAAAACCGCCGCCGTAAAAGCCCTCAAACCCGCCGTAAACCCCATTGTAAACACAATAGTATTGTTGTACAGACCAACCAGAATCCCAGCCGAACCTGCCAAAGCTCCCCCAATCAAAAAAGTCAGAGCAATAATCTGATCCACATTAATCCCCATAATTTTAGCAGCATCGCGGCTTTGAGCCGTTGCCCGCATCGCCTTTCCCAGACGAGTGTATTGCACAAACACATGAAGCAAAACCATCAATACCACCGCCACCACCAACACTATTAAATCTTTGGTAGTAAATACAATACTCGTTTGAATTCCCAAAAATTTGAGAATATCAACTCGCGGCAACAAATCGGGAAAGCTTTTCGGCGCCGCCGAATTAGAACCCATCACCGGAATGAAAGCTTTCAATCCTCCCCAAAATAACCCCATATTTTGAAAAATAAAAGAAACTCCAATCGCTGAAATTAAAGGAGCCAAACGGGGAGCATTTCGCAAAGGCCGATAAGCGTACTTTTCCACAACAATATTGAGGCCCGCACAAAACACCGAACATACAATTAAAGCAACTAACATCACCGGTATAGCAATACCTAAAGGTGCGCCATCTTGAATCCCAAAAGCCCCGAACACGGTTAGGGAAGCAAAAGCGCCCAACATATACAAATCGCCGTGAGCAAAATTGATTAACTCAATAATGCCATAAACCATAGTGTAACCCAAAGCAATAATTGCAATTAGCGCACCGTTGACAAGACCAACTAATAATTGTTGGATAAAAACTTCAGGATTGCTGACTATTTCTCCAACGATTTTTGGCAAATCAAATCCTGCGATCGGGCCTAATAGCAAAACTATATAAACTACACCTACATATAAGAGAATACTTTTCCAGTTCTTCATGTTTTTGAGTAATTGGGAATTGGGAATTGGGAATTGGGAATTGGAAATTGGAAATTGGGAATCGAGAATCGGGCATGGGACATTGGAGGGAGAAGGAAAAAAGCATAATTTTTTATTATCCTTTCTGCCTTCTTCCTTCTTCCCGATATCCGTTACATCCGTTACATCCGTTATAAAATCCGTTGCCGAACTTCCTTCTTCCTTCTGATTAATTATTCCGTCTTGAGCGCATTCACGAACTCCCACTTACCACCTTTAACAACATTTCCTGACATTGTAGTCAAGCTCGTGTCGCCGTTGGTGTCAAAACTCCAAGTGCCGAGTACCCCGTTAAAATCTTTAGTTGCCAAGACAGCTTCGCGGATAGCAGCGCGGTCATTTTTGCAAACTTTATTAATTGCGCCGATCGCAACTTTAGCAGCTTCATAGGCGTATGCTGCATAAGCTTCCGGTTCAGCATTATATTTTGCCTTGTAACTTTCGTACCACTTCGCACCCACACCAGTCAATTCTTGAGGAGGCAAGCCGCCAAAAGTAGCATAAACTCCTTCGGCATCTTTGCCTCCGGCATCGATTAAAGCTTGATCTTTAATGCCGTCCGGGCCCATGAACTTAACTGCATCGGCCGCCATCCCGACATTTCTCATGTCTTTAATTATTTGTCCCGCGTTGCTCTGAGTAGTGCCGCCGAAGTAAATCAGGTCTGGATTTAAAGCTTTGATCTTATTCATTAACGCCTTGTAGTCGCTAGCTTTAATATCAATTCCCTCTCTTCCGAGGACTTGAATTCCCAACTTTTTAGAAGTTGCTTCAAAAACATCAGCGATGCCTTTGCCGTAGAGTTCTTGGTCGTCGAGAATGTATACTTTTTGCACGCCTAAAGATTTTGCCCAGTTGCCAGCTACAGCTCCTTGAAGGTCGTCAGCGGGGACAACGCGGGTGAAATTGCGAGTGCCTGAGGGATAATAAACGTTGGGTTCTTTGGCTTCGCCTTTTCCTGGTTTAGTCAGTCCCGGATAAGTGTTGGCCGGACTGATCATGACGATGTTAGCTTGGTTGAGCACGGGAATGGAAAGTTTGGCTGCACCGGAGTTATAGTGACCGATGGCGGCAACTACCGAACCGTCAGCAACGGCTTTGTTCGAGTTGGAGGTTACTTGGCCCGGGTCCCATTTGCCGGCGGCGGCGGTGGCATCGTCGAGCACTTCGTATTCGATTTTGATTTTTCCGTCGCAAGCTTTGGAGTCGGTTTCGGCAAGTGCTTGTTTGATGCCGTTGACCATTGTTTGAGATTGACCCAAGGCGCTGCCTGTCATCGGGAGCATGGAGACAATTTTGACAGTATTTGGGTCTCCGGGGCTGCTGACTGCGACGGGAGTAGCTGCGGGACTGGTTCCGGGGCTGCCTCCGGGAGTTGTGGCGGTGGGTGCTTGAGGATTTTGACAACTAGCGCACAGAGAGGCTATTCCGGCGGCAAAAAGTAATTTCCGCAATTCTCCGACGCCGAGATTCTTTGTTGAGTTGATTTTTGGGGATGTGGCACTTTTGCCCCCTGACTTCTGGGAAAAGTTCATAGGTTGGTTTGTTTGTTGCTTGCGTCTTAGCATATTTTCACTGTTTTAAGTATGTAGTCAAGAGTTAGCACAAGTTTAAAAAATTTGTGTCAACTATCAACAACACACCTACAAAGGCAACATCAGGACTGGGGCCAGAACTCCTGTCTCAGGGGCGGCGGGGGCTGCCCGTACAATGCGTTAGTTCACGATTCCATCGCGGTTTACTAGATCCGCGATCGCAGATTTTAGTAAATGTGTTGACATTGTGTATACAAGAAATTAGCATATAAATATGCTGCTACTAGCTCTAATTACTAATGTGTCTAGCCAGAGGTAACTGTTATGCACCCGCCAGAATCTGAAAGGTCAGTCAGCCAGACCCGCGATGTGACAATCAACATTCGAGCTAAGCCGAATCAACGCGCTCTCATCGATCGCGCGGCCCAATTACAGGGAAAGAGCCGATCGGAATTCATGCTTGAATCAGCTTACCAAAAAGCTCAAGATGTGATTCTAGACCGCTGTTTTTTTGGGTTAGATGAAATTAAATTTAAGCAATTTTTGGCGCTGCTGGATGCACCGCCGACGCCAAATCCGAAGCTAAACGCATTACTAAAAACAAAATCTCCGTGGGATTAGATCGAGATTTAGAACAACTGTGTCCGCCTGAAAAACTGAACTCGTTACATCAAATAGAGACCTTTGATTCAGGCAACAGTCAGTTAGATGAATGGCTCAAGCGTCGCGCTCTGAAAAATGAGTTAGAGGGGGCTTCACGGACTTATGTTTTGTGCGATCGCCAAGCAGTCATTGCGTACTATTGTCTTGTAAATGGAGCAATAGCACAAACTGCTGCAACGGGTAAAGTCTGGCGCAATATGCCCGATCCGATTCCTGTTATGGTTATTGGACGGCTTGCAGTCGATCGCAACTGGCAAGGCTGCGGCATCGGACGCGCTTTGCTGCGGGATGCAATTCTTCGCACTTTGCAAGCTGCTGAGATTGCAGGAATACGCGCAATTCTCGTACACGCTATCTCCGAAGATGCGAAGGAGTTTTACCAGAAGTGCGGCTTTACTGTTTCGCCGATCGATCCGATGACACTTTTGGTGAAAGTTAGCGATGCCATTGCTTCACTTTAGCTCAGACGTTAGTTGCTCTCGTTGGAGGTTTCCTCGCGCATGATTGAGTTGCAATCAGGTGTAGAATATGTGGTGAGCGATCGCCTAAAAGTTTCTTTAGATGCGATCGCACAATTTTGCCAGCGCTGGAACATTGTCGAGTTTGCCCTGTTTGGCTCGGTGCTGCGGGATGATTTTCGCCCTGATAGTGATGTGGATGTATTAGTTACTTACGAGCCATCGCACCGCCTCACGCTGTCTCATTTATTGGGTATGCAAGAGGAAATAGAGCATTTATTTAACCGTTGTGTGGATTTGGTTGAAAAGAATCGGTTAGAAAATCCCTATCGGCGATCGAACATTTTGAAAACGCATCGAGTGATTTATGCAAGCGGGATATCATGCCCGGTCAAATTCCTCCGCTTAGCGCTTGAGGGCGATCGATCCGGTTTGTAGTGAGGACTTTAGTCCGCAGGATCGAAGGACTAAAGTCCTCACTACAAACTAATCTTAATCGATATCATTCAATCGGACATCAACTACGGTAGCTGACCTAATTTTTGAGTAAGAATCGCTACAGCCACTTCGTAATCCTTTCCGAGGAGGTAAGCGAAATGATAATAGCTGGCCAGATAGAAATCGCAACCAAACTTCTGATAGCGATCGCATATCGCCAGAAATCCATAACGGGCATCGCTGGGCTTTGTGAACCAATCACGATGGTAAGAGTCTTGAAGAAACAGGGTGAGTGTCTGTTGGTCAGCACTCGGAATCAATCGAATGGGATGGATGCTGGCATGGTGCGATCGCGGCACTGGCAGCAGCAGGTTATACTCTTCAACTGTGAGAAAATCTGCCAGACTATCTTCGGCGATCTCAAAGTAGGATTCCTCCGGTAACTTGAGAAAATGGTGCCACGCCATCCAAAATTCGTGTTTGCTGTCAAATCCTGGATCGATATCTAATCGCCACTGTTGATCCTGACATAAATCATCGAGAACATCTTGGGGCAAATCCGTGAGTTTCATAAATCGTTTCCCTGCACTCCTTTTAACCGCCTAGTTCGACTATTCTAATAGATATCTACAGAAGCAAGAGATATTTCAAAAGAGCGATCGCCCGCAAATAAAAGGTGCGCGCTCGCACTCCACTTATTCCTAATTCTCTAGCTCGTTTAACGGTTTAAAAACCAACACTGAATCGATCGCCCCAATTGCCTCCGACATTCGCCACTCGTGCCTTCCTCCCACAGTAATATACGGCTTTCCTTTCTGCTGAAGAACCTCAACAAACTGTTGGTGCATAGTCATTCGTAAATGTTCGCTTTCTCGCGTTCCATTCTGAACAAACCCGAAATCCGGCTGAGTCAAAATATACAAATCGTAGCGGCGGCTGTCTGCAATTTGCTCGAGTGTCGGGTGTTCCGAACCAAGGTAACGTTTGTGCCAAATACAAGTAGCTAAAGAATCTGTATCGCAGATAACGACTTTGTTAGCGCGAGTAGCAATATCGTCTTCTATAGCCGCTTGTTTCTTGGCAATTTCTACAAATTCATAGCTGTCCCAAATTTCAGGATCGGGCGAATATTGCCTGCCTTCCCAGTAACACCTGCCGTATTCGGGAACCCAAACAGTTTGGTAGTGCTGTGCGAGCGATCGCGCTAGGGTAGTTGTGCCGCTCGATTCTACACCCAGCACGCAGACTCGTTTGGCAAAGTAAGCTTTGGCTGGGGGAGTCAGCATTTGCCAGTGTTCGGCTAGGTGCGATCGCAATTGCGTTCCAGAAATCGGGAATTTGAGCCGTTCGCGATCGACTGCACAGTGTTGAGATCCCATCAGTTTTGCCCAAGGTTCGCCGTAATCTTCTGAAGTAAAAGCGATATCGGGTTTTCGCCCGGAAAGCACCTCAAGAGTCCTCTGAGCCCAAGGTTCGGGGGCTTCCGGCAAATCGTCGATCACTTCGATAACTTCTGCGTCGGGATGCAAAAACCGAATCCAGTCGGCTCTAACGGTTCCTGCAACTGCTTGATTTGTTTTGTAACAGGCGAGAACGATTAAACGGTCAACCTTTTTTTTAGCTTCTCGAATTAAGTAGTCGTGTCCTTTGTGGAAGGGGTAAAATTTGCCTACAGTAACACCGAGTATCATAAAGATTGCTGCTGTTTTAACTTTTGTTCCGAGTAAATCCGCTGAAAATTTTGCAGCCCGTAAATTGCCATCAACCAAAATATTGCGTACAAAATACTCGTCAGATATAGCCCGCGCGAGGCATACAAGGGAACGTAAATCGTGTCTGCAACAATCCACAAATACCAGCTTTCGAGATAGCGTTCCATCAAGTACAACTGGGCGATCGCGCTTAATATGGTGGTCAGGGCGTCCCACAATGGTGCTGCACCGCCCAAAGATACTAATACTGTTCGCAAGCCAAATACGCCAACTGTAACTAAGACTGCGGTGAGGATGAGCCAGCGTTGGTCCATGCGACATACAGGTTTTTCTGTGCTGTTTTGGCCGCCGCGCAGCCAAATATAAATTGCTTGCAAGCTCGTGATTAAATAGAAGAATTGAATCGCAACTTCGCCGTAAAGTTTAACTTTATAAAACACCGCAGCGTAGGCGATAACTCCGATTAAGCCGATCCACCAGCCTAGGGGATTGTTTTTAGCAAGCAGCCAAACGCTCCAAGCAGAAGCGATCGCAGCTATCGCTTCGATTAAGTCGAGTTGGATAGGGACAAACCACTGCACTGAAAGCAGGAGCACGAAAATGCTTGCTGCGAAGCCGATTAAGTTTGGGAGGTTCGCTTTTTTCATGGCAATCCCTATCTCGGCTGGCTATATGGACTGCGAAATCAAATCCGAATCCTTCTTTTCTTTTGAGCGATCGACACTAAAATCTTCATAGTACGATCGCTCAGTATTCACATCCCACAAATCGTGCTTTTCGCCGAGAATATTTCTCACCGCCAGCATTCCCGTCAGCATAGAATGGTCTTGGTTGTTGTATCGGTGCATACCGTTTCGCCCGATAGTCTGCAAATTCTCAAATCCCTTCAAAAAACCTTCAAGTACCTGCAAGTGTCCTCGATATTCCCCATCATAAACTGGATAAGCTTTAAGTTGCCGTATGACAACTCCATCTTCCACATCAGCAGTTGTTGCTAACCCCAAACCAACCAACTCGCGAGTTGCTAATTCGATAAGTTCAGCGTCCGACATTTCCCAAATCTCGTCGCCTACGCTACAGAAATATTCCATTCCTAAACAACTTTTGCTGACATCAGGAACTAAAGCGGCGCTCCAATTCTTAAAGTTTTGAATGCGTCCAACTTTGACTTCGGGGGAGTGAATGTAAATCCAGTTGTCAGGAAACAAATCCTTGCGATTGACAATCAGTGATACAATCAAAAAATCTCGATATTTGAGCGATCGCGCGGCGTGCAACACCTCTTCGGGCGGCTGCGGTTTCATTCTTGCTACCAGCGCCGATATCGGCATACTCGTAATGAAATTATCGGCAGAATATTGAACTACTTCTCCGTTTTGCTCTGCAGTAATACTTTTAATCGTATTACCTTCACGCTCAAAGCTAATTACTTTAGTATCCAGATAAACTTTGCCGTCTTTATTCTCCACAGCTTCCGCGAACTTTTCCCACATCATCCCCGGTCCCAAAGCCGGATAATCAAACTCTTTGATTAATGTTTTAGTGTCGTTGCTGCCAAACAAAGCATTAATAATTGCAGTCGTCAGCGACAATCCTTTAATCCGCTGCGCCGCCCAATCTGCTTGAATTTCCGAACAAGGAATGCCCCAAACTTTTTCAGTGTAAGTTTTAAAAAATGTTTTATACAAGCGTTCGCCAAAACGATTGATCACCCATTGTTCAAAAGTTTTTTCTTCCCGAAGTGGCCAAATTCTCACTTTCAGATAACTCAAAATAATCAGCGTACTCTCAATTATCCCCAAATTAAAGAGAGTATTGAAGGCACTGATCGGATAGTTAAAAAATTTACCTCGATAAAAAATTCGCGACAATCGTGGCACTTTAATAAACTCATTTCCCAGTACCTCTTGCCACAACTGCTGCACGGCTTCAACTTTAGTATAAAAGCGGTGGCCGCCAATGTCGAAACGATAGCCTTTGTAGGTTTCGGTGCGAGCTATTCCCCCAACTTTATCACCTTTTTCTAGTACAACAGGGATAATGCCTTGTTTGACGAGCTCGTAGGCAGCAGTCAAGCCCGCAGGGCCTGCACCGACGATCGCAACAGGATAATGTTTCACTCAGCCTACCTCCAGCTTTTTGATCCAAACTATACAGTTATTTATAACTTGTCACAGTGATATATGCACCCGTGAATACCCTGAGACACTATCGAGCGACCTGATGTTAAAGGACGATTTGCCTTAATTTATGGAGCGGATACTGGCAAGCTAACTTTGCCAGTCACAGGCTTTTTTTGGTATAAGTAGCGACCAGTGCCGATCGCGAATGCCAGTCCGCTGTAAAAGTAGAAAAGCCAGTGCCAAGGAATTGTTCTCAGGGCAAATAAGATACCGTGTTTACGGTAAAAAAATCGGTAAAGCGGTGCATTAATTGCTACCAGTGGTATGGCCAGCAAACCAGCCAGTAGCAGAAAGCTTAGCGACCAGCAGGTTCCCAAAATTGCCAGCAGCACTGCATAAGTTAAGATCACGCTGATGCGGTTTGAAACTTGCAAGTTAAGGTCGTTATTCAATTTGCGATCGCGCCAAATCAGTTCTGTCCAAGGCAGTGCTCGGTAGAAAAAGTCAGCTTTCACCATACCCATAGGTTTCCACCGCTTTAAATGCTTTACCTGCAATGTTTTGCACAGCCGAATGTTATAACCTGATTGTTTCAAACGGTAGCCGAACTCAATATCTTCGATCGAAGCTTGGCGGTAACTCTCATTAAAGCCGCCCATTTGCAAAAAAATTTCCCTGCGAATCACTCCGCAAGCCCCCCAAAAAGTCGAAGCTTCTTCGTTAGCTGTTTGGTGCACGTAGTGGTGCAGCAAGTTCCTGTACTGCGAGAGAAAATCAGGATCTCCAGGATCATCGTCGTAAGAGCCAATCAAAGCAGCTAAGTAGGGATTATTTTTGAACACCGATATCGCATACCCGACAGCTTCTGGACCAACAGCGACATCAGCATCCACAAAAAACAAAATATCTCCCTTTGCAGCTTGGGCACCTAAATTCCTTGCCCGCGCTGGCCCCCCGCATTCGGGAATCCTGATGACTTTGGCGCCGAATTCCTTGGCCAGACGCCAGGAACCATCGCTTTCGCCATCTGCTACTACAATAATCTCGATCGGTTTGGGCACAGCTTGAGCCAGTTTTGACAAACAGGTGCGGAAGTAAGCGCCCCCGTTGTGGACTGGGATAATGATGGATACAGTGGGGTCGGCGGTAGAAATCATTACCTAAATTATTTAAATTGCAGGAACCAAAGTTTGCTTGAATTTTATTGGTGCTACTTTACGAAGGGTAAAATTAGCTCTACTTTTTTATTTATAACTCGATTTCTGTTTATCTTCAACTAGATTTTTTGCGGTCATTCTCGATTGGATTTTTCCCCCTGATACCTGTATTCTAAGCCCTAGCTTGCTGAGAGTGACCGGATTCAGACAACAGCTTTACAAAATCTTTAAATATATGATTGTTTGTGTAAATTTGCGAAAAAGCCCCACCAGCATTTTGGTGTGGCTGTATTGCAATGCACAAGACTTTGATTGTATAAGTAGGCACACCGTATAAAATAAAACATCGTTTATACGGAAACCCGGAACTCTCAGCACTTGGGCGGTACAATTGCTTTTACAGACCTCATCCGCGAGTGACTCCTGCACCAAGTCTCGATCGCTACTGCGGAGTCAATGCACATTTTATGACTTTTGGCAATATATTTTAAATATACCTCTTAAAATTTCCGCCGCTGTACGATCGAGGTTTGGTAATTTGCTAACATACCCTTAGCTAGCTCCCAACCTAAACTTTAACCTAAACCATTTTTTATATTACATGAACACCTCCCAAAACACTTTAAATCAGCCATTAGTTTCAGCCATCATGCCAGCTTTCAAAGCTGACAATTTTATTGCTAAAACCGGACATTATTTCTTATCTCAAACTTATCAAAACATAGAAGTTTTAGTAGTTGATGACTGCTCTACAGATACAACAGCCGAAATAGTCCAATATTTTGCTAAAAAAGATAGCCGAGTCAGCTTATTCCACCAATCAAATGCCGGCGTCGCCATCGCTGGCAACCTAGTAATTGAAAAATCAAAAGGCGAATATATTACTCCCATCGATGCCGACGATATTTGGTATACCCAAAACCTATAAAAACCAGTGAAATTCCTGATTTACTCAGCACCATCTGTCGGAGTTATCTATTCCTGGTCACTTGATATAAATGAAAAAGACTTCCTCACAGGTGGATGTTATAAATCCACCATCGAACGAGAAGTTTACACAGCATTAGTTTATAAATATTTTATAGGCAATGCCAGCTCATCTCTAATCCGCCGCGTTTGTTTGGTAAAAGTCGGCGGTTACAACGGCAAACTTAAACTAGAAAACGCTTAAGGCTGCGAAGACTGGGAACTTCACCTCCGCATAGCCGAACATTATCAATTTAAAGTCGTACCAGAATACTTAGTTGGCTATCGGCAGATTGCCAGCAGTATGTCTAGCAACTATGCAGCAATGGCAAAATCTCACTCTTTAATTATGGCAGATGTCCGGCGGCAACATCCTGAAATTACCAGCAGCATTGATCGCTGGTCTAGCAGCAATTTTTACATTTACTTAGCTGTCAAAAGCAACCGCAGCGCCAATCACCGGAGTACATTATCTTGGCTGTATCGAGCTTTCAAAGAAGATTTATTTATGGCGCTTTTGCGCCACAATTTGTATCTGCTGTTAATAGAAAGTATATTAAAAATAATATTTCCAGCGCCAACTGAATCAGGGTTAGAGTTAAAACAAGCATCAGAATCGAGTGAAGGGACGACACTTGCTAGGATTGAGACGCGGACGAAGGCTCACAGAATGTTGCCATCGCAGATATACGAAAGAATGCGATTCAACAGTTTAGGAAATCTAAAATCTAAATAAACCCAACATCGAAAAACCCGGTTTTTTGAATAAACCGGGCTTTTTAGGAAGCTAGAGGGCGTTTAATTCTGCCTGGTTGCTCGCTCAAGAATCAGGAAAGAGGGTTAAATAAAAAAATCTCAATTTTCCATGCTTCCTTCTTCCGACAGACATCGGACTGACATCCGTTACATCCGTTACAAAATCCGTTGCCGAACTTCCTTCTTCCTTCTACTTAATCTCTCTAAGCGTGAGAAGCTGTAGCCGTTTGAGCTTTTGGGTGCTGACCGTCTGGCGCAAGGGATTCCCCTTCAATAAACGAGCGCAACATCCAAGCCATTTGCTCGTGCTGTTCCATCAAACCCGTCAAAAAGTCTGCGGTTCCATCATCCTTAAACTCTTCACCGCACTGTTCAACGTGTTTGCGGAGATTGCGAATAATCAGTTCGTGGTCATCAACTAAACGCGCTACCATTTCCGTAGCCAAAGGCAAATCACCGATATGTTCTTGAATCGAGCCATACTTCAGAAAACCCTCAGCAGTACCAATTGGATAGCCACCTAAAGTTCTCACCCGTTCGGCCATAGCATCGATATTTAATGTTAACGCCTGATAGTGTTCTTCCCACAACTGGTGGAGCGATCTAAACTGTGGGCCAACTACATCCCAGTGATACTTTTTGGTTTTGATTAACAGCAGATAAGCATCTGCCAGGTCGTGATTCAATAGTTCGATAACGCCTGCACGTTGCTCGTCAGATAGACCTATGTTTAACTTACGCATTGAAAATTGTTCCTTCTACTCTAACTTTACTATTAGAACAAATTTCGCCAGCCAGTTACATCAACCCAGAGGACGATCGAAGACGATCGAACTTTAGTAAAATATCTGCATTTCAGGTGAAAGTAATCGCAATATTGATACCCTTAGATAGATGCAATGAAACTTATTGTTCCAGAACCCCTTGGTTTGGCGAGCACACCGATTGGGCGGCAGGTGAGCCCCCGCTCAATCCGGCTATAAAAAGGCTGCACTCTGATTGTTAGTAAAAATAAAGGAATTTATGCCGAAGTTAACGAACATCACACACACTTAATTGTGCGATCGGGTTTAAATGACGGCATAAGGGACTTGCAATTAAATATAACCCTATTTATCCCAGAAGGCTAGGAAACAGATTTTCGGACATGAGCGCTTCTGATCTGTGTGATTGGGATGCTACAAATGATATTGAGTCAAACCGTTAGATAGACGTTCAAGGATGCTGCGAAGAAACAGACGGGCCGCCCCGTCGAGACTTTATGGCAAAAGTGGCTGAAGACCCGGATCAAATACAGCCGTGAAACCCTTGGCCCCATCTAGTAGACCGAAAGAGAGAACCTGTTTTCTCGCTTCACCTTCAGCAAGACTTGCGCTGCTGTGACCACCACAGCACTAAGTCGGTATCAACGGCAGTGTAACGTTTTCGGCTCACATGAAGGCTTTGTCAAACCCGACACTCTGATGACGCATCGTTGCAGTGGTAACTGTTTAAACCTGGTTCTTAACGGATGGCGCCTCCAGGACAGATAAAAAAAGCCGTCCTCTGTGTTTGCGCGAAGGAGGAGAAAGAGGGCATTGCAGTTTGTCCTATCTGGGGAATACGGGGTAAAGTAGCGGTAGGAAAGATTTATCCATACTTTTACTAACTGTGGTACTTTCATTGTTAGCTGTAAACCATCATGCGGGAAATCTGCCAGAGCGTGGAAACCATATTTCAACTGCTGTTAGACGAACTCAAAAAGTCCACTCGCGCGTCTGAGCAAAACTGCCAAGATGTAGCAGGGCGACTCGCAGCAGAAGTCAACAGGATATGCACTGAAAGCCAGCGGATTCAAGCCTCTGGAGATATAGAAGGTTCAGCCCAGAGCCTCGCTCAGCACCGCTTGCAACAATGCCTCCACTATTACAATTTAGGCTCCGGGCCCGGGCGAGTAGAATTGCACAGTACCCTCAGCGCGATCGTCTATCGCTACATCACCCCTCCGCAGGTGCAGTCTAGCTATCAGGCGCGAGTAGAACTGATCAAAGATTTTTTGCAAGGATTTTATCTCGAAGCTTTAAAGGCATTCCGGCGCGAAACCCAACTACCACTCACCTACAGTCCCCGCACTCGCTTAGAACTAGCAGAGTACATGGCCTTTGTAGAGCGCTTCGGCAAGCGGCGCATTCCTTTACCTCGGAACCGCAGCCAGCAACTAATTATTTTACGGGCCCAAACCTTTTCCCAGCAGCAGCCCAAAGAAACCTCCGTAGATATGGAACAAGCCGCCGACGGAGGGGCTTCAGATTCCGACCAAACCTGGAACGATACCTCGGTGCACTCAGTGCGGGAAGCGATGGCCGGACAGGGTTCGGCGGCAATTCGTCCCCTCGGCGACGAGTCAGAATCTCTGCGGCAAAACGTGATTGAAGAATTAGTAGCTTACTTGAAAGAGCGCAACCAACAAGACTGCGCCGATTACTTCGTGCTGCGCTTGCAAGACTTGCCGACTAATGAAATAGAGTCGCTTCTGGGCATAACTCCCCGCCAAAGAGATTATTTGCAGCAGCGCTTCAAGTACCATTTGCTCAGGTTCGCCATGTCGCACCGCTGGGAACTCGTTCACCAGTGGCTGGAAGCAGACTTAGATCGAAATCTGGGTTTGCTGCCTTCTCAGTGGCAGGCTTTTGGCGAGCAAATTGGCCCAGAAGGACAGCGTTTGCTAAAGTTGAAACAACAAGGTCTGTCAGAGTCAGCGATCGCGCAAAGCCTCGGCAGCACGGTAGCCCAGGTACAGAAACGGTGGTTTAAATTGCTCGAACTTGCCTGGGAATTGCGAAATCGTTCAGATTCCGGAGAAGGGGCATCTAGTGATGAATAACGAAACGAACAGGGATGCAGAGGCTTTCGATCGCCATTTTTTAGACTGGATATTGCAAGCGCCGATCGCGAATGCCTCTAACGAAGATGAGGAAAACCTCAATCCATCCCCTCGCTCAGAAGAGTGGGGCGACACAGAAGAGAATTCCGGGGTGGAATACTGGGAATGGGACGAACCAGACCCGCTGGACTATCAAGTGGGGGCGCACAGCAATGCACCCGCACAACCGCAGACAATTGGAGAAATACCGACCGTGCAAGACCGTTTTCAGACCTTGTTAAAAGAAAGGCTTAGAGCCGAAATTGAATCCAACCCGCCGCTGTTCCCCTGGGAAACAGAATTCAAAAGCTACGACCACGATTACCCAGACGATGTAGCCCCGCAATGGGTTCCCCCCCTACACCTCTGGACTCCCCAACTACAAAATATCAGGTGGGGCCGCCTGCCAATTCCGATCGCCCAAAAGGTTTTTGCTCAACTGCTAGAACCTTGTCAGGAACTGGTAATGTCGTCGCTGCGGGAAGGCTCAAAGTTAGTGCGCGCTGTAGATGGCTTATTTCCGGGCCAGTCTCAGGAACTCAACGAATTAGCTAGTTTAGTGCTCCGAGGTTCTTTGCGGGGACTTCTAGATTTAGAAGATTTCCCGAATTACGAAGCAGCGAGTACCGATCAACAAATGGTGCTGTCGCTGTTGGCAGCCAGGGAAATCCTTGATTCTCTAACTTTGGATTGTCCTGTAAATCAGCCGCCGGTTTCGCGGGAGTGGCTGACTGGTTTGGGTTCGCTGACTCTGGAGGCTCAATACCTGTCGAACCGCAACAGAGAACAACCAATGCCGTGTTTAAGAGTTGACTGCCAATTTCCGGGGGCAGGAAGTTTGGAACTCAAGGGAGGAGATGCCGAAGCAACTGCACATCGTCCGAATTCCGGGCATTTAAGTGTGGAGCTGTTTGACCCACAACCGAACAAGAGTTATGCTCTAGAAGTTCGATTCCAAAACTTCGAAACCAGACCTTTGATGTTTGCTATTCGTCCAATTTGGGCAGGACAAGATAGCAACTAGAAAGGTGTAATTAGAGTAAATAATTTAGGTTTTTACTCGCTGGTTTGACCTCACACACAAACAAATGCAATTCCCAGACTTCGGTCGTGGAAAGCCAAAAAAATTAGATATTAGTTCAAGCCCCCAGATTCATCTGTGAAGTTAATCTGTGGATTCAATCTAAAATCTAATGACAGAGAAATGAGATTTAGATATTAGTTAAAACCCAGATTTATCTGTGGATTCAATCTAAGATCTAAAATCGTTTGAGAGGGAAATTAAGATTTAGAGATTAGGTAAAACCCAGATTTATCTGTGGATTCAATCTAAAATCTAAAATCTAAAATCTAAAATAGTTGGATGGGTGCACATGACAACTGATAACCTGCGAAATATACCTGTTTTGGGTAAGCTGTGGGAGCAGATTGAGGCCATGCCTCCGCCGGTGATTGAGGATTCTTTACTGCTGCGAATCCTAGTTCAGTTGTTGGTAATTGTGGGAATTGTAGCTACTGACGTTGCTGCTGAAGAAGCCCAGAACCTGTGGGCTGTGCCTGTTAGTATTGTGGGAGCAACTTGGAGTTGGTATCGCCGCCGCGATCGCAATGTAGCTGCTAAGTTCTGCATAGCTATTGGAATGCTGGTGGCGCTGTTCGCTTTTTTTAGCCGCTTGGTGGGAGAATTGAATGATACGCGGTTAGTTTTGGCGCAACTGTTAATCCAACTTCAAGTGCTGCACAGTTTCGATTTGCCTCGCCGCAAGGATTTAGGCTACTCGATGGTAATCGGGCTAATTTTGTTAGGGGTAGCAGCGACTCTCAGCCAAACCTTGACTTTTGGGCCGCTGTTGTTGGTGTTTTTGGCTTTAGCGCTTCCGACTTTAGTTTTGGATTATCGATCGCGCTTGGGGTTGTCAAAGGTAGAAGATAGAAAGCATTCGGTAGAAGGTAAAGAGAAAAAAAATAACTGGTCGCTATTTGCTGCTACTTTATCCCCAAAGTATTTTGGTTGGCTGCTGCTGATAACTGTCGGGTTGGGGCTGACTATTTTTGCGTTTTTGCCACGCCTCCCTGGCTATCAGTTGCGGACTTTTCCGGTGAGTGCTCCTATTGAATATCAGGGGGAGTTTGACCAGCGCAGCATTCTGAATCCGGGGTATGTTAGAGGGGGAAATGAAAAAGGGACTGGCGGAGGAAGGGGGAGAAACCCAGACTCTGGGCCAGGAGAGGTGGACTCTACTTTTTATTACGGTTTCAACCAGCGAATTAATCAAAATTTGCGGGGGGAAATGAAACCTCAAGTGGTGATGCGGGTGCGATCGCAGGCTGCGGGTTTTTGGCGGGTGTTGGGATTCGACAAATACACCGGTCAGGGTTGGGAAATTTCTCGCAACGAACAAGCTCAAAAGTTGACTCGACCTCGCTGGTCTTATCAATTTTATCTGAATCCGTTTCCCAATGCCCCTCGGACTCAAGAGGTGATTCAAAGTTATACTATTGTTGCTCCATTGCCGAATTTGATTCCGGCTTTAAACAAGCCGAAGGAGCTTTATTTTCCGAGTCCAGAGGCGGCGATTGATGCGGAGGGGGGTTTGCGAGCGCCTGCGGAATTGGGAGAGGGTGTGACTTATACAGTTATTTCTAATGTGCCTTTTCGCGATCGAGCTTTGTTAGGAAAAACTGGTACTAATTATCCGAAAAATATTCGCAACTTCTATTTGGATGTGCCGCCGAAAATTGCCCAGAAGGTGCGAGAAAAAACAGAAGAAATATTGGCGGCAAGAACTAGAGTAGCTCAGTCGGACAGACCGATCGATTCTCCCTACGAAAAAGCTTTGTACTTAGCTCAATATTTGAAGCAAAACCCTAATTATAAAATAGAAAAAGCTTTGCCTTACTTAGAGGAAGGTGAAGATTTAGTGGAGGGTTTTCTGTTTGGTTACAAAAATACCCAGGATGGCAAAAAAGTTACAGGTGGATATCCAGACCACTTTTCGACGGTACTGACAATTATGCTCAGATCGATCGGGATTCCGGCGCGAATGGTGGGCGGTTTCGATACGGGGGAATTTAACCCGTTTACTGGTTACTATGTTGTGAAAAATACCGATGCTTTCTTGATGACGGAGGTATATTTTCCCAATCACGGCTGGTTTGCTTTTAATCCGATTCCCGGTTATCCGCTGATTCCGGCTTCGGTGGAAGACAACCAGACTTTTAGTGCGCTGGAATCGTTTTGGAAGTGGGTCGCGGGTTGGCTACCGACTCCTCTCAGAAGCGGGCTGGATTCAGTTATAGGTTTTGTAATTGGCTGGATAACTTTGATTGTGGGCTGGTTTCTGGGACAGTTTGCTAAGGGTTGGGTGGGGTTATTTACTGGTTTGATTGCTGCGATCGCCTTTGGCTTTATTGGCTGGTTAATTTGGCAACTGTGGCGCAAGTGGCGCCACCGCCGCTGGTTGGCGAAGTTGCCGCCCGTGGAGGGGGTTTATCAGGAAATGCTGAAGGATTTGGCGAGTAGGGGATTTGCCAAGCAGAAAGCTCAAACGCCTTTGGAGTATGCTGAGGCAATGCGCGGCAATCATGCAACTGATGAAGCTGAGGTGATTGATGAAGTTTCGCAAGCTTACGTGCGGTGGAAGTATGGTGGCGAAGCGGGTAATTTGAAGCAGTTGCGGCAGTTGGTGGAAAATTTGAGGCGATCGCACTTGAAGAAACTCAAAAAGTTAAGATAAAAATCGGCGATCGAAAGAGACTGTTGGCGAATGTCTGATGGGTTTGACCCATCAGACATTCGCCGTCCTAAATAGGCAGAATGAGGGTGTAATCCGACACCATATTTCAGCACTTTCCGATGCTATGAGGTACAGTAGCAGCAATGAGTGAACCAATGTCTTAAAGGGTTCCGATTCATCAAATTAAGGGCAACTGCTATGAGCGTGTCAATCATCTCTGGGGTCTTGGGAGAAAACATTCGCAAAGAAGATTTAAGCTGCGACCACCATATTTTAATAGGATTAAAATCAGGAGACTAAGGGGATAAACAAATAACCCTTGCACCTACGGTTTCAATCATTGAATTGATTCAGGTTACTTTATGGGCGGGTAAATTATCCATTACTACTACCGCACAAGAGCCACAACTGACGGCCTAAAAACTTCTCAATAAATACAGAAAATACTGCACCGTCCATTAAGTCATTCAGGGTCATTAATGCCAGCACTTTCTTAAGACTAATTGCGCCACTAGCTGTGACGAACGCTCCTCGATAACATGGTTTGATTCCTCCTATTCTTCTCCCCAAAAGAGAATAGGCATGACTGCTAGCCAAACGAGCGCATCATCCCTGTTTCGTCTAAAAATACGCTTGTTTTGGGTTTCGATATTTCGGATTTTTTCCCAATACTCACTTCTTAGTTTTTGTACTCTTTCTGTTCCGGCTTAGCTACTGTACCATGTTTTTTTTCGAGTGAGTCCTAATTTTTGTTTGGGGCGACACAGGCCCGTCCGACTCACCCATTTTCCAGTCTTCTGCCCCCATAATTCACACAATTCGCTCAAAGTAGCATCGGGATGATTAGCTAAAGCATTCTCTCACTTCCGTTTCTGCATCAGTTAAATAACTAAATCGGGGTTTTCCCCTCTGTTTGGGGAGTAAATTTTCCTCAGTTTGTTGTGGCTTGACCCGTTTTTGAACTAGACTTTTAGTAGCGCCAAACCGGGCAGCTACTTTTCTCGCTTGACATCTTCTGGGCCAAGTGCGCTGTCACTATTTTTGAGCGGAGGTCTAAAAAATAGGATTTTATGAGCTTTAGCTATCAGGTGCTTTTCACTTAATTGAACCTCATAAAATCGGAAAGTGCTGTATATACTTTCCCCGATTTTTAATTTCTACTTTTAGATGAGGCTAAAAAAATCTCTAAAGGCATAAATGTTTTAAGATCAATGCTGCAAAGTACGGGGGCGTATAGATAGATTGCCCCCTATCTGTAGGGACACGGCAGTGCCGTGTCCCCTACCCGGAACTCGCTCTATAGCCCGTCTAATTCCCTACACATAACTAAGCTAAAAACTGGAATTGAGAACCGTTAACTGCCAATGCAAACGGACTCGCTTGTTCAAATGCACCAGTAAGTTCAAAGCTGTCGGTGTTTAAAACTATCCCCACAATCTGTCCGGTAATTAGGTTTTCAATTACCATGTCGTTGATAATTCCGTCGTTATCGTAAGCAATCAAATTGTCGTCTTCAAAGAAAAGGTTTACTTCTGCGAAACCGTCCGTCAAACCGATGCGATCGCCCTCGTCAAAGTTAAAATCGGTAACGACATCTGCTCCATTTATACCAAATGCTTCATCGTTGCCTCTGAGCACAAATATATCAGCACCGAGGCCTCCCGTAAGCACGTCAACTCCCCGATCGCCTGCTAAGAAATCGTTGCCCTCATTGCCCTCTAAATCGTCGTCTCCTTGCCCTCCCCGCAGGATATCGTTCCCGAACCCTCCGAAGATCAGGTCATTTCCGGCGTCGCCCCTAACTACGTCGTTGCCATCATTTCCATCCAGGCGATCGTCCTCTTTCCCGCCGTAAATGATGTCATTTCCGCCGCCACCACCGATAATATCATTGCCATTATTTCCTAACAGACGTTCGTTGGAATCCGATGAACCTCCTATAGTATCGTTGCCATCAAGTCCCCAAACTCCCCAGGGAAAAGACGACAAATTTCCATTCCCTACGTTAATATCATCGGGTGTAGCGAATCCCAAAAGACGTGGCCCCCCGCCAGCAAATACAGGAAATCCCGTCACATCGGCAATGAGATTGTTAACCGTTAAAGCCATAACTATGTCCTTTCAAAAATCCTGTTAGCTGTATTATATATGTTAATTCTGGCCTTGCCAAATAGCAAGTAATATTGGAATTTTTGTCGCACGTTTATTTGCTAAGTTAGTGACAAGCAACCTGCTTGCCAATTGGTAATTACCAATTGGTAATTACCAGGGCTGTGCTTCATTCAACCCAAACCTGCTATAGATCTCGCCTCTGAGTCAAATAGCATTAGTTGCTGACACTATCCGCTACTGTGTACCGCTTATAATGGGTGTTACCCCCCAGGCGGTAACACGTTAATATCACCTATAACGTCGAGACTGAGAGGTTGTTTGTGAATAAAAGTAAAAGTCCCTGGGCCCATCGTCCGAGAAAAAACCCAGTTTCCGATACCCATACACAAACTTTACAAACAGGATCTAAGCTCTTTACAAAGCCATAATCGCCGATCGCTGACATTTTTTGGCAAAATCCACTGCTTTCAGGTGTTTTACTCATGTCTACTCCTAAATCGTCTTCCCATCAAAACAACAACTCCGTAAAATCGACAGCGACAGATATCGTCCCAACAAAGCAAGACAGTAACAATCTGCCCAGCGAACCAAGTATAGAACAGCTACTGGAAGCTTTGGCGGGCAAAGTACCCAGTCAATCTGCTGAAATTGAACCCTTGAAAACGTGGAAACAAGATTTACAGCAACTGTTTCAATTTCTCGGCGACCGCCGTGTTTTAATCGCAGTAATGCAACCAGGAAGTTTTGCCCTGCGGTACGCTAACGCAGCATTTTGCCGCTTAGCCGGTTGGGAGGAAACGTCCTTGGCAACTCAATCTACCAACGGTTTGTTTGCAGAAACCGACATCACTCTGCTGGAACTGTTCGAGGATTGGGGTGGCAAAACAGCAGAACAATTGTACCGCCGCCACCTTTTGCACTGGGTATTTAAGCAATATTATCAAATTGACATCGACGGTTTGCGGGTGCTAGACGAACCTGTCACGGCGAGTGTAAAAAACCCCAAACACCGACAACCCAGATTTATTAAATTTTGGCTGGGTTCGGAACAGTTAAAAATTACTCGAATTGACTCAAAAATAGATGAATTTGCGGATGTGTCTTTAAGATTAATGCCTGTAGCGGAACGGGAAGCTTGGCTGATGCAGCCGAATCAACTGGAGAATTTAGCCGATCGATTGCAGTTGGATAATTACCGCGTAGAAGGGTTGCTGCTGCTAGAAGGTTTTGATGTCACCGTGCAGGAGCAAATTCGGCGGCTGACTCAGTTATTAATCGATCAAGATTCAATGCTGCGGCCAGACAAATTTGAGAAAATCGATCGGTGTTTGCGATCGCTTTTCAATGCTGACGGCACTTTGCTGCTGCGCCCCGACGGCGAACAAGTACAGCTATTAGTTGCAAAAGACGGCCAACATTTGCAGCCGATTCTTTATTCAATGCACTCCCTAGAAGCTTCTCACTTTTTGAAGGCCACAGCAGCAAATCAAGTTTGGAACGTGCCAGACTTGCGTAGGGAGTGCGAAACCGAGTGCGATCGAACTTTGCGGAGAATGGGAACTCGATCGATGCTGCTGGTGCCCCTGGTAGTCAAATCCGTCACCCGTGAGGGGTGCGGGGTGCGGATTTTGGGAGTTGTGGGGCTGTTGTGCGATCGGCCAAACCACTTCAACGGCATTGACACTCAACACGCCCAAGAACTCATTCCCGCCTTCATTGCAGCCCTGCGGCAAGCCATCCAAGAACGGTTTACCCACATTCACAACATCCACCCCGCAGTCGAATGGCGGTTCGCCCAAGAAGCAGAAAGGCGAAGTTGGGGACTACCTGCAGAAACAATCGTATTTGCTGATGTTCATCCGCTGTACGGAATTTCGGACATTCGCGGTTCTAGCGACGAAAGAAACCGAGCCATTCAAACTGATTTGCTCGAACAATTCCGCTTAGGTTTAGTCATAACTGATGCCGTTTGCGAAACACAAACTACCCACCTCGGCGAGCAACTGCGGCTCGACTTGCTCGACTACATCCAGCATTTAAAACAAAAAGTAACAGTCGATATGGAGGTGCGAGCCGCCGAGTATTTAAACGAGCATTTAGAAGTATATTTTGACTATTTTGTGCAGTGCGGGCCCAAGGTTCAGGCAGCCGTTAAAGCTTACCAAGCAGCCTGTGAAAATGAACACAACTGCGTTTACAGCGATCGCAACCGCTACGACCAAATGCTGAACCTAATCAGCACCAAACTCCAAGAAACCTGGGCCCGCTGGCAAGAACAAATGCAGCAAATTCTCCCCCACTACTGCGACATCGAATGCACCGACGGCATCGATCACATGATTTATGTAGGAAAATCGATCGACCCCAAATTCAGCGAGTTTCATCTGCACAGTTTGCGCTACGAACAACTGCGAGCTATTTGCGATTGCGGTCGCACCGTTTTTCGCCTGCAAGCCGAGTCTCAAATTAACATGGAACTCGCACATTTAGTATTAGTGCAGAATACCACGATCGACATTTTTCACAACGAAAATACCGAAAAAATGTTTGATGTCAAAGGCACTCGCGACATTCGCTACGAACTTGTCAAAAAGCGGATCGAAAAAGCCGTTGACAAAGACGCACAAGAGCGAATTACCCAGTCGGGAATGTTGACAGTTGTTTATTCCACCGAGGAGGAGTGGGAAGAGTATCAGCAATACTTGCGCTACTTGTCTCGCGAAGGTTGGGTAGAGCCAAAAGTTCAGACTGGCATGGTAGAATCACAACAAGGAGTTAGCGGTTTAAAATTCGCCCGCGTGCGTATTTTGCCTGAACCGGAATCTATTTCTACTATCTGTGAAGTTACGGTAGTCAGCGATTGAGAAGCCGTTCTATTGCCTGTTTGATGCCGAGTGCGATCGCTCCTATCCCCTGCTGTTTGAGGCCGAGTGCGATCGCTCCCATCCCCCTGAAAAACGCTGCAGCGAAAGCATTCGAGACTCACACACAAGACCAATATTACATTTATGATGTTTGTTGACACCCACGACCAAGCCCACATTTTCACTTAGTGTATATTCCGTGTGATTTGGAATTGCCAAATACACGATCGGAATCACACAAAATCAAGACTAAGTAGTGTTAATCTAACCCTTATTAGCTCCAGAAATTTATAACTTAAGTTATGTTAACCTTATCAGAATACCAAATAAATTCTACTCTGCACGAAGGCGTCGAAACAATAGTCTATCGCGGACAAACACCGACAGATGCGGCCCCAGCAATTCTGAAAGTCCTCAAAGCTGAATATCCTACCCTCGAAGCCATTACCAGGCTCAAACACGAATATCAAATCCGCCAAAGTTTAGACAGCGAACAAATCATCAAAGCCATCAGTCTCGAAACATTTGACCACCGATTAGGAATCGTTTTAGAAGACTTTGGCGGCGAATCCCTCGCAAAACTGCTGGAAAGAGAAACCTTGAGCCTGCAAGCAAATTTACACATCGCCATTCAAATAGTCAAAGCCTTACAATACCTGCATTTTCAGCACATTATTCACAAAGACATCAAACCCAGCAACATTATAATTAACTCGCAAACAAAACAAGTAAAAATCACCGACTTCGGCATTGCTACAAAACTCAACAAAGAAAATCCGCAATTTAACAATCCCAACTCAGTCGAAGGCACATTAGTCTATATGTCACCCGAACAAACCGGGAGAATGAACCGCACCCTCGACTACCGCACAGACTTTTATTCCCTTGGTATCACATTATATGAAATGCTGACAGGAAAATTGCCTTTCCCCAGCAACGACCCCTTAGAAATAGTTTACAGCCACATCGCAGTTCAACCAATATATCCCCATCAAATCAATTCAGAAATACCTCGGGCTATCTCAGAGATAGTGATAAAAATGATGGCAAAGAATGCCGAAGATAGATATCAAAGTGCGACCGGATTGTTGGCAGACTTAGAAATTTGTTTGCATCAGTTAGAAACCACCGGACAAATTGCCGACTTCATCCCCGGACGCTTAGATATTCTCAGCCAATTGTTAATCCCCCAAAAATTGTACGGTCGGGAAAATCAGGTTAATGAATTGCTAGCAGCATTTGAACGTGTAGGGGCGGGTTTAGCTAACAATTTCTTAGAAAAACCAGCAACCTTAGAACAAAACCCGTCGCCATCAGGAAGCAGCGAATTAATGCTAGTATCAGGCTACTCAGGCATCGGTAAATCAGCCGTAGTCAACGAAGTTAGCAAACCAATTACCAGGTCAAAAGGTTACTTCATCAGCGGCAAATTTGACCAATTAAAACGCAACATTCCTTATGCCTCATTAATCCAAGCATTTAACTCCTTGCTGCGGCAATTGCTAACAGAAAGTACACTTTCCTTAGAAATATGGCGCACTAAAATTTTAACAGCCGTGGGAACAGATGGCCAAGTAATTGCCGACGTAATTCCAAAAGTTGAATTAATCATCGGCAAACAGCCAGAAGTCGCAGAACTTGCCCCTGTAGAATCCCAAAATCGATTCAATCGGGTATTCAAAGAATTTATTCGCGTTTTCGCCCAAAAAGAACACCCCCTAGTTATCTTTTTAGACGATTTGCAGTGGGCAGATTCAGCAACATTAAAGTTGATGCAAATACTGATAACTGACCCTGACCAGGAATATTTGTTGCTAATCGGTGCCTATCGAGACAATGAAGTTAGTCCGACCCACCCCTTAATTCAGACGGTAGAAGAAATTGAAAAAACTGGTACAATAGTCAACAATATCGTGTTGCAACCGCTGGATTTAGCAAATGTGACGGAGTTAGTCACTGAAACACTTAACACTTCCCCAGAAAAAGTAACAAATTTAGCCGATTTGCTCTGGAATAAAACGGGTGGCAATCCTTTTTTCTTGACTCAATTACTCCAAGCACTTTATCAAGACTCTCTTTTAAAATTTGAATTTAATCAAATTACAAATGAGGGAAGCCAAACGGGCTGGTATTGGAGTATAGATAAAATCCAAGCCATTGGAATCACCGATAAAAGTGTGGTGGAACTGGTAGCTTCTCGCATTGAAAAGCTGCCCGCAGCCACGCAAGAAGTGTTGAAGCTAGCAGCTTGCGTGGGAGATAAATTTGCTTTAGATGTGCTGTCACTTGTTAGCGAAAAGTCAGCTAATACTACAGCAACTGAACTTTATTCAGCTTTGCAATCCGGGTTAATTCTGCCTTTAAGCGATGCTTATCGCATTCCTTTAGTTTTCGATCGAGCCGAATCAATCAATCTCAAGTTAGACACTTCGCGGGTTAGTTATAAATTTTTGCACGATCGCGTCCAGCAAGCCGCATATTCGCTAATTCCCGAAGACCAAAAGCAATCCACCCATTTAAAAATCGGTCAATTACTGTTACAGAATACTCCACCCGACAAGCTAGAAGAAAACATTTTTGATATCGTCAATCAATTGAATGTCGGAATTGGTACGATTAGCCAACAGTCAGAAAAAACTCAGTTGGCACACTTAAATTTAACTGCTGGACGCAAGGCAAAAGCCGCGAGTGCTTATGAAGCTGCTGTTAGGTATTTGCGGGTGGCTATGGAATTATTGCCAGCGGATTGTTGGCAAAGTCAGTATGACTTAACATTAGCAATTTACGAGTCAACAGCAGAAGCTGAATACTTAAACATCAAGTATGAAAATTCAAAAAAACTGGTCGATATTGTACTGCAAAAAGCTAAAAACTTACTAGACAAAATGAATGTTTATGAACTTCAAATCCAGTCTTACAATGCTCAAATTAGACTGATAGAAGCACTAAATACAGGACTGGAAGTGCTGAAACTGTTAGGCATTTCTTTTCCTCAAAACCCCAACACGCTACATATTGTGGCGGGACTGATGAAGACAAAACTGAGCTTGGGATTGAAACGAATTGAGGATTTAGCTAACTTGCCAGAAATGACTGATCCCAATCAACAAGCAGCGATGCGGATTTTATCAGGGATTATCAGCACTGCTGTTCAGGGAAAACCTCGCCTGGTACCACTGCTGGCCTTTAGGATGGTCAAGCTGTGCATTAAACATGGCAATTCGCCTTATGCAAGTATTGCCTACCTTTATTATGGCGTAGTTATGTGCCGGCTAGGGGACATTAGTTTGGCATACCAATGCGGTCAACTGGCCATTAGGATGTTAGACAAATCTCCATCCCGTTCCATGAAAAGTAGAGTTTATACACTCTTAGGTTGTTTTATTCTACACTGGAAAACCGAACTTAACTCAGGATTAAGCGTTCTCAAGGAAGGTTTTCAAACTGGGATGGAAACTGGAGAATTGGAATATGCGAGTTATTGTATAGGTCAATATTGCTTCAAAAAAATGTCGATAGGAGAGCCTCTAGATTTGGTGGAGCAGGAGACTGGTAAATATATGAAAATAATGCAGCAATCTCAACTAGAAATGGCTGTACAGTATCTAAGTATAGGCAAGCAGACAACCCTCAATTTGCGCGGTCAAGCTGTCGAAGCCTGCCATTTAGTTGGTGAGAGCTTTAATGAAGTCAAAACGCTCCCCGTTTTAATAGAATCTAAAAACTTTTTTTTAGTGAGTTTGGTTTATCATGCCAAAACTCAGCTTGATTTTGTCTTCAGAAACTACGCGAAAGCCTTAGAGAATTCAATGTTATTTGAGAAATATGAAGAAGCCGTAGCCGGATTTTATGTAGTTTCCCTGAATAATTTTTACTCTTCTATAAGTCTTCTCGCTTTGTATCCCCAAGCTGAGAAAGGGGAGCAAAAGCAATATCTGAAAAAAGTGCTGCGAAACCAAAAGAAGATGAAAAAATGGGCAATTGGTGCTCCGATGAATTATCAACACAAATACGACTTGGTAGCAGCGGAAACAGCGCGAGTTTTGGGAAAAAATACCGAAGCAATGGATTTGTACGATCACGCAATTGATGGAGCAGCCAAAAACGGTTACATTCAAGAGGAAGCATTAGCCTATGAATTAGCCGGAGAATTTTATCAAGCTTTGGGTAAAGAGATAGTTTATCAAGCATATCTGACTAAAGCCTATTATGGATATATCCATTGGGGAGCCATAGCTAAAGTTAAACACTTAGAATCAACACATCCTTTCTTAGCAGCACAGACGCGCACAATTCACACCCCAACCCTGGATGTCACCCGCACGGCTACGGGAAATACTACCAGTAGTAGTTTAGGCGATTTCTTAGACTTAGCTACTTTTATTAAGTCGGCGCAAGCCATTAACGGTGAAATTGTTCTAGAAAAATTGTTGACCAAATTAATCAAAATTATTTTAGAAAATGCGGCGGCTCAAAAAGTAGTGCTGCTGCTGCTGAAAAACGATATCCTCTGCATAGAAGCTACTGGCAGTTTTGCGGATGATAAAGTGACACTTTTACCGTCTATTCCCGTAAAAAATCGTCAAGATGTTCCCCTGTCTGTGATTAATTACGTACACCGCAGTCAAAAGTATCTGGTTTTAGACAATGCGACTGTCGCCGAACCTTTTAATGTAGATACCTACATTCAGAAATATCAACCCAAATCAATTCTCTGTTTGCCGATTATTTATCAATCTCAGCGGCGCGGAATAATTTATCTAGAAAATGCTTTGACGGTAGGAGCTTTTACAGCAGAGAGAGTAGAAGTATTCAAAGTGTTAATTTCTCAAGTTGCTATTGCCGTAGAAAATGCTGGTTTGTACGCGCGGGAGAAAGAAAAATCTCAACAGTTAGAAAAATCTTTCAATGAACTGCAACAGGCTCAACTGCAACTGATTCAAAGCGAAAAAATGTCGGCTCTAGGCAATTTGATTGCAGGGGTTGCTCACGAAATTAACAATCCGCTCGGTTTTATTGCGGGCAATGTTGATGCTGCTGCTGAGGCTAGCTTAGATTTGATTGATTGCTTACAACTTTACCAAGAAAAATTTCCTAATCCTGGAGATGAATTAGAGGATAAAGCATTGGAGATTGATTTAGAATATTTGATGGAAGATTTGCCAAAAATGCTTTTATCTATGAAATCAGGTACAGAGCGCATCCGCAATATTAGCACGTCTTTGCGGACTTTTTCCCGCGCTGACAGTGCGAATAAAGTGTCAGCAAATATTCATGAGGGCATCGACAGCACTTTGATGATTTTACAGTATCGTCTGAAAGCTACAGATACTCGCCCCGCGATTAAAATTATCAAAGAATACGGAGATATCCCGCCAGTTAAATGTTATTTTGGGCAACTGAATCAGGTATTTATGAATTTGCTGGCAAATGCGATCGAGTGTTTTGACGAATTTAATCAGGGTCGCACTTACGCTGAAATTGAAGCTTTACCGAATACGATCGCCATTATCACTCAAGTCTCCGATGATAACAACAGCGTGGTGATTACAATCAAAGATAACGGTCAAGGGATGTCATCAGAGATTAAGTCGAAAATATTTGACCATTTATTTACTACCAAGGGAGTAGGGAAAGGTACGGGTTTGGGGTTGTCTATCAGCAGGCAAATTGTGGAAGAAACCCACGGCGGTAAACTAACTTGCGAATCGGTGCTGGGAGAAGGTTCGGAATTTGCGATCGCCCTTCCCGTGAATTAAAATTATGGAACTATGGCGTGTTTTAAAACCCGGAGATCCCCCCTAACCCCTCTTAATAAGGGGGGGACAAGAGCCTGCTCTAAGTCAACCCCTACTCCCCTTTTTAAGGGGGATTTAGGGGGATCGAGACTCGGACAAAAACAACACAACACATATATGAAAATTTGTCAATGCCTAATTATTTCTGAAAAAGTCCGCTGTTCACAGTCTACATTCGGCAGTATGCAGTTACATTATTAGCTAAATGTAATAACTATATTTGATAGGAGTTTTTCGAGTGAATGCTGCCGAACAAGCCAAAAATATAGAAGTTGCCAGCAAAATTGCTGCGGTTGTTAATTTATTCAAGTCCGAATTCCCGGATGCAAAAGTCGATTTGAAACCTTGGATGAATGACGAGGATACCAGAGAACTTGTAGATCCAGATTCGATCGACATTGGCTTCCATTTTCCCGGTAGAAGTCGCTTGTTGCAAAGCCGCAGCATTTTGATTCAAATCCGATTTTACCAAGATCCGGTGGAAGGATATCGGCGGGCGATCGGAGTTGAGGCCGCCGGTTACGATCATAGCGGTCAGCAGTGGCACTTTTCTACTGTGGAAAATTGGAATTTTCTCGGCCTAACCGAACCTGCGGTGGAATCGGCGCAAAAACTCAAAGACTTTTGCCAGCAGATATTCGATTTGTTTAATCAATCTTTTTGAGGACTTCAGTTTTCGCTGCGAACCTGTTTGTAGTAAGGACTTTAGTCCTTGCTATTATCACCATTGTCGATCGACTTACAACCAACTGGATAAACAGATTTGTAAGTAGTCGATCGCTTGCCAAATAAAGTATAGCGGTTGTCGCGGACTTGTTCGTAAACGCGATCGCCCATCCACTTCATCCCCGGCATTGCCCGGTAAGCAGCCACAAACACCTCGCCAGCAGGAAGTATCCGCCCAATTTCCTCCGCCGCATCGCTGCCCTGCCAGCGCCGTTCCGGGGTGTTGCCATCTATCAAAATCATCCCCATTTCGCAGTCTTGAGACGTAATCCCAAAGCGATTTAATTGCTCTAAATCTTGCATGGGAATATACTCAAAATTCTTGCCTTGGTCTAAGTTTTCTAGTAACTGTACCAAGGTAACGCAGAGATTGCAAGTGCCGTCGTAAATTACGTTGTAATTCATTTGATAATTTCCTAAGTTTTGGATGAACAATTGCAGGAATTGCACCTAACTAACTAACTGTAGGGTGCGTAAGGGCGCACCTAACTAACTAACTATTTTTTTTACAGGAATCTCGATCGCAAATTCCGTGCCTTGACCCGGTGCAGAATCGCACTTAAGCAGCCCGCCGTGTTTTTCCACCACAATTTGATAGCTGATAGACAGCCCCAAACCAGTACCTTTACCAGGTTCTTTCGTAGTAAAAAACGGATCGAACAGCCTTTTGTGAACATCTATCGGAATCCCCGGCCCGTTGTCAGCAATCCGAATCACAATATGAGAAGGATGCCGCATTGAATCATCAGAAACAGCAGAATCTGCTTGCATCAAAGCATCCTGTTCATATTTTACATCCGTACAAATCCGCAGTGTCGGCGAAGGACAATAAGGAATAGGCGCCAGTTGTCCCTCTGCCCACTGTCCAGTCTCCATTGCCTCTTCCAAAGCATCAATTGCATTGCCAATAATATTCATAAATACCTGATTCAACTGTCCTGCATAACACTGTACGCGGGGCAAATTGCCGAACTCTTTGATCAGCATAATTTTTGGATGTCCTGCCGTTTCTTTCAACCTGTGCTGCAAAATCAACAAAGTGCTTTCAATCCCTTCGTGAATATCCACTTGCTTTTGTTCGGCTTCGTCTAATCGCGAAAAATTCTTCAGCGACAGCACAATTTGGCGAATTCGCTCTGCTCCCATTTTCATCGAATTTAGCAGATTCGGCAAATCTTTTAGCAGAAAATCCAAATCGACATCATTTATTTCTTGTTTAATTGCCGATGTTGGGTGCGGATATTCCTGCTGGTAAAGTTGCAGCATTTTTAACAAGTCTTTAAAGTAATCGTCAGCGTGCATGACGTTGCCGTAAATAAAGCTAACTGGATTGTTGATTTCGTGAGCTACCCCAGCGACTAATTGCCCCAAACTTACCATTTTTTCATTTTGAACCATCATGCTTTGAGTTTTATGCACGTCGCGTAGGGCTTTTGCCAATTCTTGATTTTTAGTCCTCAATTGACTTTCGGAAAGCCGCACCGCTTCTTCTGCGTGTTTGCGATCGGTAATATCCTTGCGAATTGCTACATATTGATGGGGTTCTCCGCTGGTATTTAAGCAAGGTACAATCGTAGTATCCAACCAGAATAATGTGCCGTCTTTAGCTTGATTTTTCATTTGTCCTCGCCAAACCTTTCCCTGGCGGATGGTTGACCAAAGCTGCTTGAAAAAATCGGCTGAATGATAGCCAGAATTGACAAGTCTGTGGGTTTTGCCGATCAGTTCTTCTCGGGAATATTTAAATTGTTCGCAAAATTGATCGTTGACATAGGTAATGGCTCCGAATTCGTCGGTATTCGAGACAATTGCCGATTGATCCAAAGCAAATTTTTCAAATTCCAACTCTTTGAGAGTTTGGCGCAATTCTGCTTCTGCTTGTTTGCGATCGCTAATATCGGTAATCATCCGCAAAACACCTGAAAATTCGCCCTCAGCGTCGAACATCGGCGTCGCCGACACGATCGCCCACAAGTGAGATCCGTCTTTCCGAGTAAACTTAAAATCGTGGCGTTCGCTAAGGCCTTGCCGCCTGCGCTGGACATAACTTTCAGCTATTTCCCTAGATTCGCAGTCGATAAACTCAAATAGCGATCGCCCCAGCATTTCCTCCACAGAATACCCCAGCATTTCACCCATCCGAGAGTTAGCAAAAGTCGTGATACTTTCGCTATCAAACATCCAAACGCCCTCCGAAGCCGTCTCGACAATGCAGCGGTAATAATTTTCCCTCTCCCTGAGTGTTTCCTCTGCTCGCTTGCGATCCGTAATATCAGTTTGCACCGCAATAAAACCTTCGAGTTCTCCATTTTCTTGATAAATTGGGGCGATCGAAAGCGCCACCCAATAACCCCTTCCATTCTTTTTGTAATTGTAGATTTCCTGATTAAACGGCACCCCTGCAGACAAAGCCGATCGCAGTTGAGCAATAGTTAGCGGGTCTGTTTCAGGGCCTTGCAATACATCACCCGGTTTTTTTCCCTGCATTTCTGCCAGCACATAACCACTAATCCGAGTAAATCCTTCATTCACCCATTCAATGCAGCCTTGAGCATCAGTAATAATCACACCATTTTGCGTTTTTTGAGCCACAATAGCCAACCGCGACAATTCGGTTTCATTTTTTTTGCTTTCCGTAATATCTTCAGCAATACCCAGAATGTACTTAGGCGCGCCCGAATCGTCAAACAAAGGAACTTTTTTAGTGTGCAGAATCCGCTTTCCTCGGTGCGGAAGTTCGATAGTTTGTTCAGGCAAATCGACGCCTTTTCTCGTGGCCAGAACTTCTAAATCTTGTGCTTGCAAGTAATTGGCATGATCTGGCTCCAACAAATCAGCAGCATTGTTTAAGATCACTTCATCCCTGGAATAGCCAAACAATTCTTCGCTAGCAGTATTCCAATAAATAAATTTTTGCTCGACAGCATCTTTAATAAAGACGCTAATCGGCAGATTTTGCAGTACCGCATTCAGAAAATCTTGAGTGTTTCGCAAGTTTTCCTCAGCTCGCTTTCGTTCCGTAATATCCAAAATTACTCCGTCGAGATAGACAACCCGACACAGAGAATTTGCGATCGGCGGAACCGACGGAACCACAGCCGACAAAAAGCCCTCAATTTGCCCTTGTCCCTCTTGTATTCCTCTCGCCTCGTCCGCCTCGCAGCAAACAGCTTTGCCTTTTTCGTAAACCCAGCTAATGCCGCCGTCAGCCCGGACAATCCGGTATTCAAGGATGTACGGAGTTCTGGTTTCTACACTTTTTTTAACAACAGCATCCACATTTTTGCGGTCTTGAGGATGGATAATGCTGGCAAAAGAACGGACGCGATCGTTGATAAAATCAGAAGAGGGATAGCCTGATATTTCTTGAACCGTCTCGCTCAAAAACGCCATTGTCCGTGTTAATTCCTCGTCGTCCGTATACTCGCAGGTACAGCGGTAGACAGCACCGGGAATATTAGCTACTAAATTTTTATATTTTTCTTCGCTTTTTAACAAAGATGAGCCGTCTTCGTTATTGTGATCGCCGTTCTTAAATTTAGAAGAATTCGAGGAAATTTGCATGATTTTTTCACTTGTGAGTGCGGGGGCAAGTGTTACAGTAGATGACCCTATAAAAAGTGAATTAAATTTGCGAAATAATTCGTTATAAACTAATATAGTACAAAATTAGTTCTACGAACATTCAGAAAATTTGAGGGTGGCTAATAGGTAGAGCTAATCAAGGCTAGAGATAGAGAAAACAGTTCGGCAACGGATTTAACGCATTTAACGCATTTAACGGATGGATCTTGAGGATCGAGGGAAACAGAGAAGATTTTCCCACTCTCCCCCTCTCCCCATTTCTCCCACTCCCACTCCCACTCCCCCACTCCCTCACTCCCCCACTCTCGTTACAATAAGATAAGTTTCCTTGCTACCGATCGCCCCTCAAACAAAACACCATGACTCAACAACAACCCCGGATTTGCATTCTCGGCGGAGGCTTCGGCGGACTCTACACAGCCCTGCGCTTGAGTCAGTTACCCTTCTCCAAAACCGAAAAACCCGAAATTGTCCTAGTTGACCGCCGCGATCGATTTTTGTTCGTTCCCCTGCTGTACGAACTCCTGACCGACGAACTCCAAACCTGGGAAATTGCCCCACCGTTTGCCGAACTCTTGCAGAACACAGGTGTGCGCTTTTGTCAGGGTACTGTCTCCGGCATCGATGTGGAGGAAAAGCGAGTGCAGTTGCACGACGGGCCAGAAATTCCGTGCGATCGCCTGGTTTTAGCTTTAGGTGGCGAAACCCCTCTAGATATGGTCAAGGGTGCGGTTGAATATGCTTACTCTTTTCGCACTCTCGACGACGCCTACCGCTTAGAAGAAAGATTGCGGTTTTTAGAAGCCAGCAACACCGATAAAATTCGGGTTGCGATCGTCGGCGCCGGTTATTCAGGAGTAGAATTAGCTTGTAAATTAGCCGATCGACTCGGAGAAAAAGGTCGCGTGCGGTTAGTTGAGCAAAGCGACATGATTCTGCGGACATCACCAGAGTTTAACCGCGAAGCCGCCAACCAAGCTTTAGAAAAACGGAAAGTGTGGATCGACTTAGAAACAGAAGTAGAGGCGATCGAAGCAGACACAATATCCTTACTTTACAAAGGACAATTAGATGTTCTCCCCGTAGACATAGTGCTGTGGACAGTAGGAACTCAAGTTAGTCAAGCAGTGCGATCGCTACCCCTCAAACAAAACCGCCGCGGTCAATTAATGGTCAATTCGCAAATGCAAATTATCGACCATCCAGACATATTTGCCTTGGGAGACTTAGCGGAATGTCACGATGCAACTAATCAAAAAGTCCCCGGAACAGCCCAAACAGCCTTCCAGCAAGCTGACTACACCGCCTGGAACATTTGGGCATCCCTCACCGGCCGTCCTTTACTTCCTTTCCGCTATCAACCGTTAGGAGAAATGATGACATTAGGAATAGACAACGCCACCCTGGCCGGTTTAGGAATTAAACTCGACGGACAACTAGCCCACATTGCTCGCCGCTTAGCTTATCTCTATCGGATGCCAACATTTGACCATCAACTAAAAGTTGGTTTCAATTGGATTAGCAAGCCGATTCAGGATTTGCTTAAAAGTTAGTTGATTGTAGACTGTTAACTGTTGACAGTTGACGGTTTATTATTGATTGTAGGACTTATGAGGGCGGTTCCGAAACCGGGTTTTTCACGAAAATACTTCACTACTACGCGCATATTTGGTAAAAACCTGGTTTTTTCTGTCGGAGTGTAGATTCAGAGAATATTAGGCACGATAAAAAATGCAAAATTCCCCATTTCAACAGCCAAAAACTGAAATTCCACCGTTGATAGAGCGAGAAATTCTCTTCGGCAACCCAGAAAAAACCCGCCCCCAACTTTCACCCGACGGCAACTATATCGCCTACATTGCACCAGATGAACACAACGTTTTGCAAGTGCAATTGCGTACCGTCGGTCAAACAGACGATCGCCAACTGACAGCAGATAAAAAACGCGGCATCCGCATCTTTTTCTGGACTTACAGCGCCGAATATCTCATTTATCAGCAAGATATTGATGGTGATGAAAAATGGCATTTATTCTCAGTCAATATCCAGTCAAACCTGGTTCGCGACTTGACACCATTTCAAGGTGTTCGAGCTCATCCGATCGCCCTTGACCGCAACTTCCCCAATGAAATATTAGTGGGAATGAACATCCGGGATCGGCGCAAACACGATCTTTACCGCATCAATCTGCAAAACGGTGCAGTTGAACTCGACACCGACAACCCAGGTAACATCGTCAATTGGGCTGCTGACGCCCACTTTCAAGTGCGGGCGGCCACAGCCACAACTGCCGACGGCGGTAAAGAATTGCTATGGAGGGAAACTGCGGACAAGTCTTGGGAAAGCCTGCGAAGCTGGGGTCCCGACGACGAAGGCGGTGCCGTCATGTTCTCAGAAAACGGCAAAATTCTCTACATCCGAGGCGATCACGATGCTAACGCCGAACGTTTGATCGCATTAGACTTAGAAACCAAACAAGAAACCGATCTCGCCTCTGACCCCGAATACGATGTCGCCGATATTTTGATACACCCCACCAAGCGAGAGATTCAGGCGGTTTCCTTCTACAAGGACAAGCAAGAGTGGCAGATTTTAGACCAAAGTATAGCAGAGGATTTTGAGGATCTCGGCAAATTCCGCCCCGGCGAATTCTCCATCACAAGCCGCAACCTCGCCGATACCACTTGGCTAGTCGCTTACATGACAGACGACGGCCCAGTTTACTACTATGCGTTCGATCGCGCCTCCAAAACCTTCACCTTTCTGTTCAGCAACAAACCCAAACTCGAAGGGCTACCGCTATCATCAATGGAACCCATTTCTTACACAGCAAGAGATGGTTTAACCATTCACGGCTACCTGACAAAACCGGTTGGTGTCTCAACGCCCGTACCGACAGTCTTGCTGGTTCACGGTGGCCCCTGGGGACGCGATACCTGGGGTTACAATCCACAAGCCCAATGGCTGGCAAACCGAGGTTACGCCGTTTTGCAAATCAATTTTCGCGGTTCCACCGGCTACGGCAAAGCCTTTCTCAATGCCGGGAATCGCGAATGGGCGGCTAAGATGCACGACGACTTGCTAGATGGGGTTAATTGGCTTGTAGAAACAGGAATTTCGCAACCAGATAAAATTGCGATTATGGGCGGTTCTTACGGTGGTTATGCTGCCTTAGTGGGATTGACTTTTAGTCCCGATGTTTTTGCCTGCGCCGTCGATATTGTCGGGCCAAGCAATTTGATTACACTGCTGCAAACTATTCCCCCTTACTGGGAACCGAGAAAAGCAAGCCTGTATCACCGTGTGGGCAATTTGGAAACAGAACCAGAGTTTTTGAAATCGATCTCGCCTTTATCTTTTGTCGATCGCATTCAGAAACCTTTGCTAATCGCCCAAGGTGCTAACGACCCGCGAGTGAAAGAAGCAGAAAGCGAGCAAATTGTCAATGCCATGAAGCAAGCCGGCAAACCTGTAGAATACGTGCTTTATACAGACGAAGGACACGGATTTGCGCGACCGGAAAATCGCCTGCACTTTTATGCGATCGCCGAAGAATTTCTCGCCAAATATTTAGGAGGCAGATTTGAACCGGCGGGCAACATTGCCAATCATTCCGGTGTGATAAATCCGCCAACAACTAACAACTGACTAATGACTAAAGTTATTTTTTTAGATGCCGCCGGAACACTATTTGACGTTCGCGGTAGCGTCGGTGAAGTGTACCAAAAATTAGCCAATAGTTTTGGAGTAGCAGTTAATAGCGAAGAGTTAAATGCTGCATTTTTCCAAAGTTTTGCTTCAGCAAGTCCGATGGCATTTCCAGGGATAGAAGCGGCAAAAATTCCCCAATTAGAATTTGAATGGTGGCAAACAGTTTCCGCTAAAGCCTTCCAGATAGCAGGTGTTTATCACCAATTTTCCGATTTTCCTAATTTCTTTGCTCAACTCTACGCTCATTTTGCCACCGCCGAACCTTGGTTCGTCTATCCAGACGTATTGCCAGCATTAAATAAATGGCAGCAACAAGGAATTGAATTAGCAGTAGTATCGAATTTCGATTCCAGAATTTATCCAGTATTAAAAGCACTAAATTTAGCTGAATATTTCACATCAGTGACAATTTCCACCGAAGTTGGTGCAGCAAAACCAGACTCTCAAATTTTTACTGCGGCTTTGCAAAAGCACAACTGCACTGTCGAGAAGGTGTTGCATATCGGCGACAGCTTCAAGGCTGATTATTGTGGTGCTAAAAATGCGGGATTAAACGCAATTTGGTTGAATCGCCAACAGGAAAAACTGGATTCAGGAAAGTTGGATTTAATTGATTTTAAGAAGGTAGAGGAATTTGCTAGTCTGGATTTTATATAAATCAAGATTTACGCAAGGAGTAGTAGGGTGCGCAATGCGCACCGGTGCGCATTGCGCACCCTACGAGTAGAGTAAATAAATCCTCATAAATATGATTTTTATGATGTTAAGGTTATGATTTTTATGAATTGACTTTGAGAGCTATTTATTGAATAATATGGATAATTTAACCACAGAGAGCGCAGAGGGCGCAGAGGAAGAGAAGACAGAGGTGATTTATATCTAATTTTAAGGGGAAATAAGTCTATGGAACCTCGACTCACTCAAACTCAGTTAGCACAGGTAGTCGCTGAAATCGACAAGTTATCGCAGCAGCGCGAGTTAGAATTGGAACCCGATCAGGTAAGAGAAATTTTACGGGAGTTGAATCTTCCTGATGAGCTTTTAGAAGATGCGATCGCCCAAATGCGCCGCCGCGAAGTCCTAGAAAAACAGCAGCGACGGAATCGCTGGATCGCGATCGCCTCGACAGTTGTTGTCATATCTGCGATCGGTATAGGCGTACTGTTCGGGCAAAATCAGAAGCAGCAAACTGCTCAAATTGTCGCAGGAGAAGACCGAATTGCCCTATCTCAAAAGGGTGGTGACAGCCTTACTCAAGTCAACCGTCAAATCAATCCCCGCATCTACTACCAGGTGACGTTGCAAAATGCTCCGATCAATCGTGAGTTGTCTTTACAATGCGACTGGATTAATTCTAGCGGTCAAACTGTGCATCAGGGCAGGTATCAAACTCGCACGATCGATACTGCGGTTTGGAATACGCACTGCTTTTACGATCTCGGATCTGCTGCCGCCCCAGGCAAATGGGAAGTTCGGATGTCCCTGGATGGGCGCGTCATCAGCAGTGAATCTTTCACTGTGAAATAAATAGACTTATCCAAAAAAGCCTGTTTTGAACAGGCAAGATGCCTGTTCCACAACGATTATGGGAGATATCTACATAGACTTATCCAAAAACAGCCTGTTTTGAACAGGCAAGATGCCTGTTCCACAATAATTATTGGAGACATCTAATGGGTGCGATCGACAAACCTTCACATTTTATCGGTTATTGGGGACTCGACGATCGCACAAAAACGCTCAGCCGTTTAGCCCCAGATTACTTCATCCGACAGGGCAAATTCTCAGAATGGGCGATCGCCTCTGCATCTGTACTCACGGCTGACACAGTGACGCTGAATGCTTGCGGGCGATTTGGGCCAACCGATTTACCGGGAGATGCTTGGGCGGCGGTAGAAGCGAAACAGCTACGGCTGGGGCGCGATCCGTTTGGGCGAGTGCCGTTGTACTGGATGCAGTTAGGAGAAACGATTTGGTTTTCGACACGGATGCAATTCCTGCTACCGCTGATTGCTTCCCCTCAAATTAGCCCGATCGCCCTCCACAGCTATGCTTGTTTTTCCTACGTGCCCACACCGTTAACTGCGATCGAGCAAATTGCCTCCGTAGCAGCCGGAAGCGAGATGATGTGGGAAATCGCCGATGTTAACGATCTGCCGAAAGTGCGATCGCTGCAATCGGCTTGGCAAGAAGCGCCCCAATTACTGCGCCGTGAGGATGAGGCGATCGCACAATTGCAAGGGCTGTTGCAACAGGCGATCGATCGACAAGTGGCCGATTTGCCGATCGACGAACCCGTGGGCGTTTTACTCTCCGGCGGCATCGATTCTTCCCTGGTGACGGCGCTGCTAGTGAAAGCAGGCTTGCAGGTGCGCGCCTATGCCCTCGATTTTGGTGTCGAAGCCTATTCCGAACTGCCCTACGCCCAACAGGTGGCGGACTTTTTCCAGATTCCGCTGATCCGAGTGGTAGCGACGGGCGATGCAGTGTTGCGGGCGATCGGGCCAACCGCCAAAGCCCTCGATTTACCCTATGGAGATGGCACGACGGCTGCGCTGTTTTTGCTCAAACAGGCGGCGGCGCAAGACGTGCGAGTTGTATTCAATGGCGAGAATGGCGATCAGCTATTTGCTGGATGGACAAACAAGCCTTTGATTGCACACGGAGTTTACAGTGCAGAACATCCCGCCGGAAAAGAAACTTTTGAACAGCAGTATTTGCGGACGTTTCAGCGCTTTTATGGTTATGAAAAACAGATTTTTTCGCGGGAAATGCTCGATCGCATCCAGTCTCACGATTTGAGCGTTTACCTGCAAGACGCGATCGAGCCCGCAACCTGTCCTTCCCTGCTAGCGAGGCTGCGGCGGGCTTCGCTAATGCTCAAAGGTGCCCAAAATATTCAGCCGAGGGCAACGGCATTGGGGTTTGCTTGCGGTTTGTGGGTGCGATCGCCCTTCTGCGACCCCGACCTCACAGCGTGGACGTTTCAACTCCCTGGCGAGCTGCTACTGCAAGGTGCGTGCGAAAAATACATCCTCAAAAAAGCTGCCGAACGCTGGTTGCCGCCGGAAATTGTCTGGCGGGAAAAGCGCGGGATGGGTGTGCCGCTGAAAGTTTGGTATTACCGGGAGTTGTGGGCTGCGATCGGCGATCGGCTGAATCCCAATCTGTTGCGATCGCAAAATTGCTGGCAGCCCCATTTAGCCGACGCGATGTTATCGGGACAACTCGGAGTTGCTATGCGCGATCGCTATATTGGCAATAATCTCTGGCTGCTGCTGATGTGGCAGGCATGGCGAACCGAGGTTTTAGGCGAAATTCCGGTTAAGCGATCGCTGGATCATGTGTTTTGGTTGCCACCGGCGATCGGGCAACGCATTTGGAAATATCGCAGGAGGCTAGAATGAGCTCATCTCCAATCCGCGCTGCATCGGAATTCTTCATATCTCTCTTATCTTTATCTGCGTGAATCAGCGTCCATCCCTTGTCATCTGCGGTGAAGCAATTCTCTTTTTTTGACCGCAGATGAGGGCAGATTAACACAGATTAACGCAGATTAATTAGATAAATTTTGGTTGCACAATTCGTGATTATTAATTGTTGAATAGATTTTACCATTCCTATACTAACGGATGTAATATGACTGAATCTTTGCTACAGAATGCCACCAAAATACATTCGCCGCCGTTCTCGGAAGCATTAGCCAAGCGACTTTTGTCAACTTATGGTTCGCCCTTATATGTGTATCAGGCCGAGATCCTCAATCAGACCCTTGAGCATATTACGCGATCGATCGACTATCCCCGCGTTCAGTTTCATTTTGCCGCCGTCACCAACGGCAATATTGCTCTGTTGCAATTGATTCAGCAAGCTGGTTGGGGGCTACACGCGAATACACCAGGGGATGTTTTTTTGGGACTGAAAGCGGGTTTTACGAGCGATCGCATTGTCTACACCGGCAGTAACCTCAACAGGGCGGATATTCAGCAATTGATTGAATGGAAGATCGATCGATTCAATTTCGATACTCTGTCGCAACTCCAGGATTTTTGCGAATATTCGCGCAGTCAACCGCGATCGATCCGTGCCGAAATCGGACTGCGCCTCAACTCACCGGAATTGACGGGAGACAGTCGGATTGGAGTGCGTCCCGCCGAATTCGAGAAAGCCAACGAAATCGCGCAGCAGCAGGGGTTGAGGATTACCGGATTGCATTTTTATCGGGGGACGGGAACGAACGCCACGAGTGCTTTTACGCAGGCGATCGATCGGCTAATTGCGATCGCCCAACAGTTGCCCGATTGGAAAACTCTCGATTTTGGCGGTGGTTTTGGCTATCCCTATCGAGGCGGTGCAGCGTTTGACTGGCGGGAGTTTGGTGCGGCGATTACTGAACGATTGAGTGCGCTATCTCGCCCGATCGAGTTGGTGATTGAACCGGGACGATCGGCGATCGCAGGTTGTGGCGTTTTGCTTGCGAAAGTTGTGTCGGTGAAGTGGTTGGGCAATAGGCAAATTGTCGGGGTGGATACGACTGTATCAAATCTATCGGTGCCGGCAGTACACGGGGGCTATCGGGCGATCGCAACTTGGGAAACCGACGATGTATCGCGACATGAAACGGATATTTGCGGCAACACTACTTATTCGCGGGATTATTTGGGACGCAACTGTTGGCTACCGAAACTCAAAATTGGAGATGCGATCCTGATTTTGGATAGCGGGGCTTACGGCTATGCGATGTCGTCACATTTTCTGCACCGCCCCCGCCCTGCTGAGGTGTTGATTGATGCTAAGGGCGATCGATTAATTCGACAGCGAGAAGACTATTCTATCTTGTTAAACGGGCAAATATTTTAATAGGGCATTGGGCATGGGGCATGGGGCATTGGGCATGGGGCATGGGGCATAGTTTCTTCCTTCTTCCTTCTTCCTTCTTCCTTCTTCCTTCTTCCTTCTACTTATTATCTCTCTTCTCTTCCTCTGCGTCCTCTGCGGCCTCTGCGGTAAAACCATTCCAAAACAACCGTCAACGATATAAATCCATTAAATCAATCAGGAGTAACCGAAATGGGAATGAAATGCGTCCAGTGTAATACCGACAACATTTTGAGCGATCGTACCACCAACTCAGGTCGCTGTAAACAGTGCAACCATCCGTTTGTGTTTGAACCGACTACCGTCACTGATAAAAAGTTGGCATTCACCGATCCCTTTTTCAAAAATGCGATCGAAAATATTTCGAGCCAAAATATGTTGTTTTTTACGCACAAACAGTTTTTGTATTTTATTGACCAAAAGCTTAAATCTCGCGCGCCAGAAACCAGTTGGCTTTTTCTCTACTTCTTTTATAGCGTATTTATGGGCATCTTCGGCATTAACTGGGCTTCTGCTATTTTTCCGTCACAATTCGCAGTTATTATTCCCTTCGCCCTCTACAATTTGATTTGGATCGGGGTATTTTTATACTACAGCAAATCTCCTGCTCAAGGTATTCGCGGCAGAAGAAATAATGCTAAAAATCTCCAGATTTTAGGGGGAATTATTTTAGTGCTTGGCATTTCAGGAAGCCTAATATTTAATTATTCTTCAGGATACATCGTAGCGATTACACTAGGGATATTTTCCTACTGGCTCGGCATTTCACAAAAAAAACACCCACAGATAACGGGTGAAATATTTCTCGTTAATCAAGCGCAGAGCGATAAATGGCTGCGAGACTGGCAAACAGTGAACGGCACATTAGAAAAACTGCTCCCTGCTACTCGTCAAGAAGCTTTGCCCACCACCATCGATCGCGAAGTCAGCGCCTACAGCTTCGATCGCGCAATTATCTGTGACAGTGACGAAATAGCTCAATTCCTAATTGCCAATAACGTCCATTTTGAAAACAACTGCGCGATTCTTAGTATTAGTGGCTATCCCCAAAGCATCTTCAGTACCGTAATCGAAATGCTGCGACGCAATGCCGATTTAAAAGTCTATGCGCTGCACGATGCGAACCCTGCAGGAGTTAGTTTAGTACATCAATTACGAACCAGTCCAAACTGGTTTGCCAATCAAGCCGTCACGATTTTGGATTTGGGAATTTCTCCCCGTCAAATCTTAGCAACCCGTGATATGTTTGTGCAGCAATCTCAAACAATGGCACAAACCGCCCGTCAATTACCCGACGCTGTAAGGCAAGGTTTAACAGCCGAAGAACTAGCATGGCTGGATGCAGGTAAGTTTGTGGAATTGGAATCGTTTACGCCACAGCGGTTGTTGCGCGTGGTGAATTATGGACTTGCTCAGAGTGGCGATCCGCAGACCAATGACGGCTTAATATTAGTGGATAATGCTGTCGGATATGGTGGTGGCTATGTGTTTGTGTCCGATAGTTTTGGTTAGGGCGTGTTTTCAAACTTTATATTAGACTTATTAATAATAAGCTTAAAAAGTCTTGAAACTTAGTCTGAATAAAATTTTTAGCGCTCTTTTGTTAAAATCAAAACAAGCTGAGCTCTGTAAGGGCTTTAGCGATTTTAAAAGGAGGAACCAAAAAGCTGAGATTAACTCGGTGAGTAAAGGTTTGAGATTTTTTAATTTCCCCCATTGGGGGGGAATTTAGTTTAAATTGTGTGAAATTTGCTTTTAACTTTCTCTCCTCTGGTTTTGTTTGTGTAGGCGCGGTTTCTAACCGCCCGGACTGCTAACCGCCTGGACTTATTTAAGTCGTATACTCCGCATTAATCTTCACGTAGTCGTAACTCAAATCACATCCCCAAGCTTTCGCAAAACCGCTGCCATTCCCGACACTAACCTGAATTACAACCGTATCAGCCTTCAAATATTCTCCCTCAGCAGCCGCTTTCATATAATTACTCGCAGCAGCGCGATCGAACTCTTTAGGTTGTCCGTTTTCCATCATCAAAAAATCCCCCAATTGAATCCGTAAATTCTCTTGATCGAAAGCGACACCAGCGCGCCCAGCCGCCGCCGCAATTCTGCCCCAATTCGGATCGCGTCCGAAAATAGCAGCTTTCACCAAAGAAGAACCGACAATTGTTTTGGCAATTTTACTCGCAGAAACTTCATCCAGCGCGCCACTAACTTGTACTTCTACCAAACAAGTTGCACCTTCGCCGTCACGGGCGATCGCCTTTGCTAAATGTACGCAAACTTCTGTCAGCATCGCCTCTAATTTTTCAGCATCCGCCCCCATTTCTGTAATTGCCGGTGTGCGGGATTGACCGTTCGCTAAAGCAATTAGCGAATCGTTGGTACTGGTATCTCCGTCAACAGTAATTTGATTGAAACTTCTGTTAGCCGCCCGACTCAGCATTTCTTGCCACAAATGCGATGACACTGCTGCATCGCAAGTTACAAATGCCAGCATTGTTGCCATATTCGGGTGAATCATTCCCGAACCTTTGCAAATGCCGCCGATACGCACGGGTCGATCGCCAAACATTGTTTCTAGGGCGATCGTTTTCGGCACTAAATCAGTCGTACAAATAGCCTTAGCCGCCGCATCGGAACCAGTTTCCGATGCCTCAGCAACTAATCGCGGAATTCCCGCCCTCAGCGGCTCCATTTTTATCCGCTGTCCGATGACGCCAGTGGAGGCCAAAAGAATAGATTCTGGAGGAATATTCAGCGCTTTTCCCAACAAATTGGCACTTTCGAGGGCATCTGCCCAACCTTGCTCGCCAGTGGCAGCATTAGCTTGTCCCGCATTGCACAAAATTGCTTTCGCGCTGGGTTTAGCTTGCAAACGCTGGCGGCAGTAGTCCACGCAAGCGGCCCGGACAGTGGATGTTGTGAAAACTCCCGCGGCGATCGCGTCTACCTCTGACAAAATTAAACTTAAATCCGGCAAGCCTGAAGGCTTCAAACCCGCTGTAATTCCCGATGCTCGATACCCTCTGGGTGCTGTAACTCCGCCCTCAATTTCTTTCCAGTCCGACATCATGACCTCCCTAGTAGCCTTCAATCTGCTGAAAGGGGATTATACCATTTTAGATTTTAGATTTTAGATTTTAGATTTTAGACTTCGGCGTGAGCGCTCAGTCGAACCATTTTAGATTTTAGATTTTAGATTCCCCATTCTTTTGGGCCCAGTTTCCCATTCCCCATTCCCAATTCCCAGTTCCCATAAAACTAATCGCGGCTTCCAATCTAGAGTTAGAACTCCAGAAGAAGTCGCGACGGTTCTGTAATTGACATTATTAATTTTTAGCTGGCAAACAACAAACTCGATTCAACTATCTCGCCGTTGAAAAAAGGGGTTATTTGCGATCGATATTCGCTGGAGAACCAGCATCTAAACCAACTTCAGCAGCCACACGGCTCAGCATGGATTCCTGACGGTTTTTGACAACGTGTTGATGGCGCATCATCAGGTTGCGGGCTTGTTCTTGAGTTGACATAACTGATTTCTCCAAATTATAGGTAATAACTGCGTAGGCAATTGAGGAAATTGAGCTTGCCCTAGCTCATGGTGGCGTTGCTGCGATCGTAACTGGCTTGAAAGCTGGGCTGCGGTTTGCCTTGAATGTGGCCCCAGTAGTGCGTATCTTCCATCCCGACTTCGGTGGCGGTGCGGTTGAGCATGGATTGCTGACGGTTCTTCACCAGTTGGTGGTGGCGCATCATCAGAGAGCGAGCTTGATTTTCGGTAGACATAGGGGGTTCCTCCGTATTCTTTAGATTAATGTTGAGCTGGTTTTTTCTTCTCTTCTATCACTATAACAGACAATTCTGTATCTAAAGCTACCAAATTAAAAATTGTAACAAAACTTTACAATGGGGCTATGGGGCGAGAATCTCGATCGAGGTTGCGGGGAGTGCGATCGAGCTTTGGCTCGTTGATTCAGGCCCAACCTCGATCGGCCGTGGGCAAAATTTGACAAGACTCCTCTTCTAAGAGCCACATTTTAGCGGCTACCTAATTGCCAAGGGCCAAAATAACTTTATAGTTTGGTTCAGAGTTATAGATGCAAAATTTTGGAGCTCAAGAAAGTGGAATTTGGCTTAGTTAACAGTAAATTTAATAAGTAGCGAATCACAATTAGATTGACAATGATTAAGCAGTTATGCTCAAGCATAGTCAAGTTTTTTGTAGTCAACTAGATAATAGAGTTGCGCTAAGTGAATCGCCCTCGCCCTCCTCAAACAGCGAGCTTTCTTTTTTGATAAAAATAGATTAAGTCCCAGCAGCCTCGCCGCAAAAAAGAGCGATCGTCCTCCCCTAGAAAAACAATCGCCCATTCACCTATAATTTCAATTAACATCAAGTCCCGCACTTAAGAAACTATGCTGTACCCACAATTCCAGATATCCCCCTAGCCTCTTTTTCAGGAGGATGCCACGGGGAGCTAAAGGCTCTGAGGTTAGTTTTTCAAGTTGTTTGTACAGGGTAGCCCTTAAGAAATGCGTGCCGGGGAATCAGCGGCCCTAATCGTCAAACAGTAGACTGGTAGTACATAAGACGTTAAGTTGACACGAATGCTACTCGGCGACTTCAGCTTCAGCTTCCGCTTCAGGTGCATCTGGCACATCTTGCTTGATTGTCAAATAGCGAATCACTTCTTCGCTCAGACGCATCGCGCGCTCCAGGGTAAAAATTGCAGCGCCCGGAGCTGTATAGTTCATTTGAACGTATACTCCGTCCCGGTGCTTGCCGATTTCGTAAGCCAAACGGCGCTTGCCGCGGTGCTGAGTTTCGATGTTTTCAGCACCTTGATCGCGCAAAATAGTTTGATATTTAGCGATCGCCTGGTCTGTCATTTCTTCACCCAAATCAGGGCGCAGAATGTACATAGTTTCGTAAATAAACGGTTTCATGGCAATAATCCCCTTATGGACAACAAGGCTTCTCACGAAGCAAGGACTTATTATCATATCCCAACAATGAACAAACTCAAAACTAAAAAACCAAATTCCCCAAACCACACTCCCTCGCGGTGGAACACCCTGTGGACGTACAGCATCATGAGCGCGATCGCACTTTTAATGCTGTTTCCCCTGCTGTGGCTGCTCAGTACCTCCCTCAAATCCCCCAACGAAAACATCTTTCAATTTCCCCCGCAACTGTGGCCGCAACAGCCAACCCTCGAAAACTTCATCAAAGTTTGGCAAACCAACCCCTTCGGCAGTTACCTGTTTAACAGCACCCTAATTGCCGCCCTCACAGTTAGCATCAACGTTTTCTTTTGCGCCCTCGCCGCTTACCCCTTAGCCCGACTCAAATTTCGCGGCCGCGAAGCCATCTTAATCACGATCGTTTCCACAATCATGATTCCTTTCCAAATAGTCATGATTCCCCTATACATATTGACAGTACAACTCGGACTAAAAAATAGCTATTTAGGCGTAATCTTTCCCGGACTAGCCTCAGCCTTCGGCATATTTTTATTAAGACAAGCATTCCTAGCAGTTCCCAAAGAACTAGAAGAAGCCGCCCGCATCGACGGCTGCAGCGAATTAGGCATTTGGTGGCACGTTATGATTCCGGCAATTAAGCCAGCTTTAGTCACTCTAGGAATTTTCGTATTTATCGGTTCTTGGAGCGACTTTCTGTGGCCACTGCTAGTTTTAGACAGACCGGAATATTACACTTTACCTTTAGGGGTAGCCAATTTAGCCGGGACTTTTTCTTTAGATTGGCGTTTAGTTGCGGCGGGTTCTATTATTTCTATTGTTCCAGTTTTGGGAGTATTTTTGCTATTGCAAAAATATATTGTACCAACAGAAACTGCGGCGGGAGTCAAAGGATAGAATCAACACAAAAAATCGGCGTTTATCCGCGTTCATCTGCGGTTAAAAATTAAAATCTTTTGAACTCACAACTCACAACTCACAAAATTTATTTGTGATGTAGGAACTGCCCCAAATCCGCAGGATTGTTGACGGCGCTGCGGTTGTAGATATTATCATCGCTTTTGCAAATGCGATCGATGCCCAAGACTAGCAAAAATTGCGATCGCACCTAGCCGGCGAAAGAGATATCGACTGTTGGGAGTTTTGAGGAATCAAACAACCTGTGGTAATTGTCAGAGACAATTCTGAAGTGCATGGCTATTCGCGGGGGCCAATCGCAATGATATCTCATTCACAACTAAAATGCGAGCTGATTTGTCCTAACTACAAATCTCCGCCTACCTGGGAGTGAAAACTGCACTAGGGTAAGCAATCCGCTTGTGATTGAACTGTTCCCAAACCCGCACAAAAATCTCCGCGATTAGAGACATATCTTCCCGCGTTAAACCCGAATCAATCAACTGATTATCCTGCCAGCGAGCTCTCAAAATCTTATTGACCATATTCAAAGCCTCTTCATGAGTAGCATCCTTGAGCGATCGCAAAGCAGCCTCGCAAGAATCCGCCAGCATCAAAATCCCGGTTTCCCGCGACTGCGGAATCGGCCCATCGTAGCGAAAATCTTCCTCCCTCACTTGGCGACTTACGATTGTTAACTTTGAATTATCCGCATCTGGCAAAGCAACCTTTAAATCTTCTATTTCTTGTGCAGCAATTTGCTGCGCTTGGTGGTAGAAGTAAGCAATTAACATTGTACCTTGGTGCTCGGGAATAAACGCCTGAATTGCCTTCGGCAATCGATGTTTGCGCGCCATCACCAAGCCCTCGCTAACGTGCTTTTTAATAATCTCCGCACTCGCCCAAGGGTCATTAATTTCATCGTGTTTGTTGGCCCCACCCATTTGATTTTCACAAAATCCGAGCGGGTCGTGCATTTTTCCAATATCGTGGTATAATGTACCAGCTCTGACCAGCTCAACATTGCAGCCGAGTTCCCGGGCCGCAGCCTCCGCCAAACTCGCTACAAATAGCGTGTGCTGAAAAGTCCCCGGAACCTCGGCAGCCAATTTCTTCAACAGCGGGCGGTTGGGATTGGCAAGTTCCGCCAGCCGGATCGGTGTAATCAAGTCAAAAACGTGTTCCAAATAAGGGCTGATGCCGATCGCCACAACGCTCCAAGCCAAACCGGCCAAACTTTGCGCGCCCACAGTACCGAGCACGACGTACCAAATCGCACCGACAGCGGCGCTGGCAATCAAAGTCCCCACCAGATAAACCGTGCCCTGAGTCAACCCAACAGCCAAGCCCAAAAGAGCCAATTCCTCACGCGATCGCAGCCGCCCGGCCATAAAAGCGCCCAGCAATCCCCCCGCCCCGCTAGCCACCAAATGAATCAAGTCTACATTTAAGCCAACGGGCAGCAGCGCCGACAGCAGCCCCACCACAGTCACTCCCACTGCCGAACCGTAGAAGCCGCCCGCTAAAATCCCGATCGCGGGCAAACTCGTCCAAGGCAGCCCCAAACTCACCAGCACCGGCGCGCTCAAAGTCAGCAGCAGCAATAGCAAATGATCTCTGCGGCGCAAGCGGTAGTGCCTTTCCACCAGCAGTACGATCGCAATTGCCCCCGCGACTAAACAAACAAAACCCGTCAGCCCCAGCCAATTCACCCCCCGCCGGCTTAAACCAAAATAGTCCAGCAACACGAAATCTTGCTGCGAGATCTCTTGTCCTTGTGCAACAATTATCTCGTCCTGATCTACTGCGATCATTACAGGTTTCACTTTTTGCGCCGCTAATTCAGCTAGCTGTTTGGTTTCCTCGCGATCTCTCACCAGATTTGGCTGCAAAATCGCTGCTAAACCCTCCACCGCCAAAGCTTGGGACTCTAACGGCACTTCATCAGCAACGTGCAGCTTCACGGCTTCTTTCAAAATCTCTTTTGGCAACCCATGCGGGATACCTTGAGCCACCATCCTTTTTGCCGCGCGATTCATACCGATTTGGGTTTTCTGCCAAGCTGCATCCGACAAATCAAACAGCGAAGTATCGTATATCTGGGGGAACCCGGAAACCAAAGGTTTTTCCAGCGCCTCCACAGCATTGAGATAGCGCTGGCGAGCAGAGGAAATACTGTCTGTCAGGCTTTGAAACTCTGCTGCCCGGACCGATCGGCTGTAAGCTTGCAGTTGAGCGATAGCATCCTGCTGAGACTTGTTCTCCGTTTGCCCACCAACTCCGGGGGAATCCAAACTCAACCGATCGGAAGTTGGAGTTTTTTCCCTAGCTTGCGCCAAAATAGATCGCCACTCCCACTCGGGACAGCCCCGCAAGTAAACCTGTGCAGCAAGTGAGAGCGCCGAAGATTGCGCAAACGGAAACGGCCCTACCGCCTCCCGTAGATCGCTCCCCTGCTGCAAAAATTGTTGCAATTCTTGATAAATTTGTCGATTGACCGCAGGATCTAGCATTAATATTGCTACAGCCCCGATCCGCGCTGCTTTCCGCTGTTCTTCAGTAGTTTTGTAATCGGGCACACTAGCAGTATCAGGAGCCTTAATCGTCTGAGGAGCTTTCGTCCCTACATCCAATTTCGGCTGGTTGTAGAAGCGGTGGCCCAGAGTGCTGCTTAGAGAAACTACCGCCACCAGCGCCAACATAGGGGAACGAGCTTGATTTTTGAGGCTTGATTTGGAGGTTTTACTTGTAAATCTAGTAGTAAAAGTCTCGGGAAGAATCCATTTCGGGCGCGACAAACGGCTCAGGAGAGGCCCGCCAGCGCGTGAGGTATCTGCTTTGCTGCTGCCATTTTGCACTTTAGCAATGTGTTGGCGCAGTGAGCGCGCAGCCCCTAGCTGCTCAATCTGCCGCATCAATGAGGAGAGCGTATTCATTTGTGTCGAAGATATATCACTGTTATCCAGCAGCTTTGTCAGAATTTCTGACTATGCATCTTGATTGATTTTATCCGAACTACCCTGGCTGAATATTCAACCCCCCAGACTACTTTGCCTGACTGTAGCCAGAAGTTGGCTTTCCGGACGGTGGCCAACCACGCAAGCAGCTTCTTTCCTTCCCTTGTCTATCTTAAACAGAACTCGCGCGCGATGGCTAAAAACCCCTTTCTCCGTAGATTCTTCGTTTCCCAACCCCATATTCTCGTTTAAACCTGGCTCGTTGGGGCAGGCGCGTGCGCTTTAATTTTTCACTTTTTAATCTTTAATTGTCGCTCTCCTTCCACTTTCGCTTTTGACTTGTTAATGGCTAATTGCTAATTTCTGGTTTCCCCTTACCGTTAAAAACTCCCAACTTTATATTTTACGAGGTCTAATGACATAAGGTGCAGCCACGGATCGGGCTAGCACTGCGGAATCCAGTCCCGTATCGGGCCTGTAAACTCCCGCCCAAACAGCAAACAGGTTATTTGCTAACTCTACAATTTTTGCATCGCTGCCCGTTCCCCAAAGCGAGGGTTCTCTGCCCTCGGCTAGCTGCTGCGGTTTAACCTCAGTCGAAGATACCTGTCGCCATTCTACAGGAATCGCAGCAACGCCGTTATAGGCTCCAGACAAAGCTGCCGTCAAAGCGCAGGTTATTTGTCCGGCTATACCACAGCGGGCAGCGCGCACCACTGACAAGCGGAAGTCTTCGGGGGTGTTCAAAAAGCAGTAGAAAGCTAGGGCAATGGGAATGAAATTTTCAGGGTTGACAATTGACTCGGTTTGTAATTTTTTTTCACCTTCGCCCTCTCTTTCTCGCAAAGCTGTGGCGCTTTTGCACAGATGAGTGGCGGCTGTTTCTAAATCGGCTCCTTTTTCTAGTAGTATTTGCACTTGCAGCAGCAGCTCTGTTAAGGCATTATCTGTTTTCAGGTAAGCAAGTGTTTGCTCGATCGCTGTCGCGGGGTCAAGTCTTTCTTTGAGCGAGCGGGCGATCGTATATGCTACTGCTAAAATTGCTGTTTCCCATTCTGGCTGGTTTTCGTGGTGCCAAACCTCTATCGCCAGCATGATTTTTTCTCGCAGCTTGGCTTTATTTTCGTGAAAAAACATCGCGGATGGCAGCGCAGCAACGGCAGCTTCACCGGGGTTAAGCAGTGTGGGAAACTGACTGTTGCGGGGATGGTAGATTTCCGACTTGGCAAATGCTTCCCAAGTATCGCGCCAATCTTTTAAATCTAAACCCCTACACCGAATTAAACTTTGAGCACACGCTACCGCAAGTCTCCCGGATGCGGATGAGTCTTTGCCACGTGGGATTTTACTGTTAACAGAATTCAACGCCAATGTTGCCCCTCTTAGGGTCAATTGTTGGTGTTTCGTCAGTTGTAAAATCGGCTGCAAGTCTTCTTTTTGGGGGGGAATACCCACGAGTTGCCTCTGGTAATCCAGCCCTATAGAGTCTCCTAAAACTGCGCCCAGGATGGTTCCTTGAAACTTGCTCAACAGGGAATGCCGCATTTGAATTTAACTCAAGTTGTTAGTAATTGGTAATTGGTAATTGGTAATTTAGAATTCTTTCTGGTGTGCTTCTTTGCCTAACTCTTGTGATTAATTTGAATTCAACCCAAACATATAAGGGCTGGTTTTCCATCTAAAACCTGCCCTCATCCGATCGCTACAATCGGTAAATTTTTAATTTTTAATCAGGTAACTCACTAGAGCTTGCAGCCCCAGCCGATAACTTTCTGAGCCAAAACCGCTGATTTGCCCGATCGCCACCGCTGCGATAAATGAGTGGTGGCGAAAAGCTTCCCGTCGGTAAATATTGCTCAGATGAACTTCTACCGCAGGGATATTCACCGCGGCGATCGCGTCTCTAATTGCGACACTCGTATGAGTATAAGCTCCAGCATTAATCAATAAGCCTTGGTGCTGCCCTAACATCGAGTGAATTGCATCCACCAATACCCCTTCATGATTCGACTGCTGAATTGAGACTTTCACCTGGAGGGCTTGCGCTTCTCGTTCTAGCAACTTGTTGATATCATTTAAAGTTGCAGAACCATAAACTCCAGGTTCTCGCTGACCCAATAGATTCAGATTAGGGCCGTGAAGTACCAGGATATTTAACAATTTTAAAATTTCCAGCGCAACAAAAATTAGGAGAGTTTTGACATGGTATTTAGAACCAGTCTCCAACCTCAAAGCTCAAAGCTCAAACTTCCAATCCAGTCCCGACTATCGGCGATTTCTCGGTTGGTTGACAGGAATACGAATCGGTTCGAGTTCCGGTTGAGCTTCAGGATTCAGCAATCCTTCTATCAGCTTGCGAACCCATTCTTTAATTTGTTCCAGCACCTTTTCAATGTCTTCCATTGAACGGATAGCTCCTTTTCTTATAGTCTAGATTGCTAAACCGACGGCTAAATATCTGAAAATAAGCAAGCACGACTTTGAAACCAAAGATCAAACTTGCTTTCTCGCTTGCTGGTTGTTTTGAGCAATGGAGAGAGTCAGTATATTGGCCAATCAGTCCTATCTTATTATCATAACGAATCTTTACAGATAATCAAGAGGGAAAAGGAAAATTGCCGAATTATATCGGAGTAGAGAGTGTTAAATAAAGCTTAAGCTTACGGTTGACTGTTGACAATTGACCAATCGTAGGATTTTTTCTACGCTTTTGCCAACAATAATTTACGCCGGAGCCGATCGAGCGCCGTACAGCTACTCAGATTCCGAATCCAATCGCGACCTCTGGCATCGCCAAAGCGGTATTCAAAACTTTCTGCGGAGCCGTGGGGCCCAGCTAAACCAACATAAACCAGTCCAACAGGTTTAGCATCTGTGCCGCCTCCGGGCCCGGCGACGCCTGTAATGCTCAATCCCCAATTGGTATTGAGGCTGGCGCGAACTCCTGCAGCCATTTGTTTTGCCACTTGGTGGCTGACTGCCCCAAATTCGGCTAAATCTTGCGGATTAACACCTAATAATTCTTCCTTAATTCGATTGTCGTAAGAAATAATTCCGCCCAAAAAGTACCTCGAACTCCCCGCAACACCGGTCAGCATTGCTCCCAACCCGCCTCCGGTGCAGGATTCAGCCACGCTAAGAGTTTCGCCAGCCAACAGCAGTAATTTACCGACAGTCGAGGCGAGGGTATCGGTATCGACACCGTAACAGTCTAGACCAGCAATCTGCAGCAACTGTTGTTCGATCGGCTCAATCAAGTTTGAAGCAGCCACCGACGACTCCGCGCGGGCCGAAATCCGCAGTTTGACTTCGCCGTGATTGGCGTAGGGAGCCACAGTAGGATTAGTTAAATTCAGAAAACTATCTACTTTTTCCGCCAATGCCGACTCAGCAATGCCCCAAAATTTCAATATGCGGCTGTAAATAGTTTCGCTGCACCAGCCGCCATTTTTCAGGTAAGGAACGGCGGTTTCTTCCCACATCAAGTGCATTTCCGCCGGTACGCCGGGAAATGTCATTACTGTCACGTTAGAAACCGGCTGCCAAATAATCCCCGGTGCCGAACCGCTGCGGTTTGGCAGAATGTCCGCAGTTTCTGGAATTAAAGCTTGTTTGCGATTGCTGGGACTCATGGTGCGTCCCCGCTGGGCAAATTTGTATTCGATATCGGCGATAATTTCCGGCTTTTCGATGAGAGGAACCCCAAAAAAATCGGCGATTGTTTCGACTGTGAGGTCGTCTGGTGTGGGGCCCAGGCCTCCCGTGAAGAGCAAAAGCTGCGATCGACTGACGGCGATTTCTAACACTTGTTTGATACGTTCTGGATTGTCCCCCACCACTGTTTGATAGTAGTGAGGGATTCCCAGATTCGCTAATTCTTTGGCTAAAAACTGGGCATTGCTATTAAGAATGTCGCCTAACAGCAATTCAGTGCCAACACAAATAATTTCAGCAACCATTCAATTTTAGATTTTAGATTTTAGATTTTGGATTTGAGATTGGGGAATTAGGGAATTGGGCATAGGGCATGGGGCATTAGAAATTATTTAATTTTCTTCCTTCCTTCTTCCTTCTTCCTTCTTCCTTCTTCCTTCACCTAGCGTGTCTCCAAACTTTCCAGCTAGCATATCCCAACAAACTTGTCGCACCCATAGCATAAATTACGCCACTGGGAACCGAAAAAGCTAGGGCTAAACTTCCCACCCACAGTGTCAGCGAGTAAATAAATAAAACCGCAAATCGATGGGATAGTCCGGCTTGTAGAAGTCGGTGGTGAAGGTGGCGCTTGTCAGCAATAAACGGTGACTTGCCGTTGCGAAGTCGATCGAGAATCACCGCCGACATATCTAAAATCGGTACAGCTAAAATTAAATATGGCAGCAACACAGAAGTAACAGCCGTAGTTTTAACTAACCCAATTACTCCCACTCCAGCGAGAGTAAACCCGATAAAATAAGCCCCGCCATCTCCCATAAAGATTTGAGCCGGATTGAAGTTGTAGCGCAGAAATCCCAAGGCCCCGCCAGCTAAAGCCGCTGCAATCAGGGCCGCCGCTGGTTGGTGCATCGCCAGACTGACAATTAACATCACAACTGCTGCAATCCCTGAAACTCCGGCAGCTAAACCGTCCAAACCGTCAATCCAGTTGATGGCATTCGCCATGCCGACGAGCCAAATCACGGTAATTGGCAAGCTCAGCCAGCCAATATTAGTCAGTCCCAGGGAGGGAACTGTGAGAAACTCAATTTGTACGCCTGCCATCCAAACGATGCTGGATACGCCAATTTGCATGAGCAAGCGTTTTACCGCCGAGAGCGAAAATAGGTCGTCTGCTAAACCGATGAGGAAGAATCCGATGCCGCCGAGGGTGACTCCCCAAATTTCGTATTCGTCTTTGGGATTGAGAACTTGTCCGTTAGCATCGATGAAGCCTCCTGAGAGCCAGACAAATAAGAGGGCAGTGATAGTGCCGAGAAAGATGGACACTCCTCCCAAGCGCACCATAGGGCGCTTGTGGACTTTTCGCTCGCCTGGCCGATCGACTCGCCCGCTTTTGAGACCAATTTTTTTGACTATTGGCGTACTCCAGAGGACGATGATCGCAGAAACCAGGAAAGCGAGTATGTGGTACAGATACTGGTACGGCATCTGAAATCAATTTTAAATAGTGCGGGGCAATTAGGCTGTCAGGCAGAGTCTACTACATTTCAGATGGCTTATAACAAGGAAACATCTTGAAGAGCGACTGGGGGTTTGGGAGTCGGAGATTTGCCGCAATGGCAGTTGCCCTGGGGCGAATTGTCAGGTTTTTCATTCATAACTCTCGAATTCACGATTTGAAATATCGACTCTTTCGCGAGCAAAAAAGTCGATATTTGGCGAACGGGTCCAGTTGAGCGGTATCTTTCGCAACCTACAAATACCGTTAGTCAAACTAGCCCCGCCAGACAAATATCTTTACTAAAAACCGTATTGGCGATCGATATTTTTGGTGAAAACCGCTTGTCAATATCGCTACCGGCAACTCTCAATCTTTTCCTGCTCTTTTACCCTTTTACCCGTACACTTCCAACTACCAATTTCCCATTGCCGATCAGGAAAATTAAGCTAATGCCGGCACTTTCAAGTACAAGTGGGGATATAAGGGGAAGCGATCGCACAGTGCTGCTACTCGACGCAGGCAGTCAGCGGCGACGCTTTCATCATCTGGATTTAGCAGGCGATCGGCAATAATATTGCCAATCTCGGTAAATTCTGCTGCTCCCATTCCCCTGGTGGTCATCGCCGGCGAACCGAGTCTCAAACCGCTGGTGACAAAGGGCGATGCCGGATCGAAAGGCACGGTATTTTTATTAGCAGTAATATTCACACCGCTGACTAATTGGTCGGCTTGTTTGCCTGTCATGTTTACCGATCGCAAATCAACTAGCATTAAGTGATTGTCTGTGCCGCCGGAAACGAGTTTTAAACCCCGCTGCTGCAACCGTTCCGCTAAAGCGCGTGCATTTTCAATTACTTGACCGGAATAAGTTTTAAATTCAGGCTTTAATGCTTCGCCGAAAGCTACTGCTTTGCCCGCAATAACGTGTTCTAATGGCCCACCTTGAGTGCCGGGGAACACTGCTTTGTCAAATTTTTTACCTAATTCCGGGTCATTAGTCATAATCAAGCCACCACGGGGCCCCCGCAGGGTTTTGTGAGTGGTGGTGGTGACTGCGTGACAGTGGGGGAGGGGGTTGGGGTGATGCCCTGTGGCGACTAACCCGGCGATGTGGGCGATGTCAGCGAGCAGGTAGGCTCCGATTTCGTCGGCGATCGCTCTAAACTTCTCAAAGTCGATAATTCGCGAATATGCTGAATAGCCACAAATTAGCAATTTCGGTCGGTTTTCTTTGGCCAGTGCCAAAATTTCGTCGTAGTCAAGCTGTTCTGTTTCTTGGCTGACGCCGTAGTGAAAAGCTTTGAACCATTTGCCGGATACGTTGACCGGCGAACCGTGGGTCAAGTGTCCGCCGTGGGACAAATCCATGCCCATAATTCCGTCTCCGGGTTCCAGCAAGCTCAAAAACACTGCAAAGTTGGCTTGAGCGCCGGAGTGGGGCTGGACGTTGGCGTGAGCGGCTCCAAATAGCTGTTTGGCGCGATCGATCGCAATTTGCTCGATGCCGTCAATAAATTCGCAGCCACCGTAGTACCGTTTCGCTGGCAGTCCTTCGGCGTATTTATTGGTCAGCACTGAGCCTTGAGCGGCCATTACCGCTGCGGAGGTAAAGTTTTCGCTGGCGATGAGTTCTAGGTGGTCTCGCTGCCGCTGGAGCTCTTGCCCGATTAAATCGGCAATCAGCGGATCGGTTTTGGAAAGGAATTCTAAGTTAGTGTCCGTCACAATAATCAACCTCTTGACAAATTTGGGATTGGGAATTGGGGATCTTATACCGTACTACGGATTTCGCACGATTCACATAAATATTACGTTGTGTTCAGGTTAAGCGGTTTGTCCCCAACTCCTGACATACAATGAAATTACTGGTGTGAAACCTGCCGGAGGTATCAAATGTTAGTCATTTTAATGGAAAATCAGATGCTTGCCCCTCAGTGTGTGTGCCAAAGTTGTTTGCTGGCAGATCGCACTGGCCAACCGCGCTGGAGTGGTGGAGAGCTTCGCTGTGGACATCCAGTTGCTAAACCTACGGAAAATTTGCCCGATCGGTACGAGTGTCAAATGGGCTTCGTCATTGCCAATATTAAATAAGAAAGCCTGCCGTTGGTAGTTGAGGCTGCTCCCCACTGAGTGAAAAGCAAGTTCCGGCAGAGTCGAAACACAAACCCTGCTGCTGCGTTATCCTGAGTTTAATGGAATTCATAGTTAATCGATCGACTCAGGAGAGTTCATTATGACTTGGCGCGGATCTACAACTGTTCCAGACCGGATTTTTGCTTCTTTGCCTTATTTACTCCCGTTGGTTGACGGGCTTGCCTTTGGCAGGTTTCTGTTTACACAGTTTCCTGTCCTGCAACTGTTGTTGATACCGCTAGCTCCATTGATGCAAATTTATAGTTTGCCATTTGCTAGCTTGATTATCTTCTTTGCCCTGTATTTAGGAGTAGTTAGAAACGAAAACATCAGTCACTTCATTCGTTTTAATGCGATGCAGGCAATTCTTTTAGACATTGTTTTGATGCTGTGTGGTCTGGTTTTGCCGATTTTTTCTAACGGCGTCCAAGTCGCATTTATTGCGGAAACTCTGTATAACATGGTGTTTTTGGGCGCTTTTGCTGCATTTGTCTATGCAGTCGTGCAGTCGCTTTTGGGACGCTATGCAGAGATTCCTCCGCTTTCGGATGCTGTTTATATGCAGGTACGTTAGTCAGTTGGCAGTTGGCAGTTGACAGTTGTTGGTGATAATTACCAATTACCCATTACCGATTACTAATAACTACTGTATTTTCAAGACTGCCGATGCCTTCAATTTCAATGCGGACTCGATCGCCTATTTGTAGCGGCCCTACTCCTTGCGGCGTTCCAGTCAGTATCACATCGCCTGGAATTAGGGTCATTACTTGACTGATGTAGGAGACGAGAAAGTCTGGGGAAAATACCATGCGATCGATCTGGGATGACTGTACCGGTCGCTCGCTTTCATTGACAAAAGTCTGCAATTGTGCAGCCGGACTCAGTTCGCGGACAATCCAAGGCCCCAAGGGACAAAAAGTATCGAACCCTTTGGCCCTCGCCCACTGGTTGTCCCGCTTTTGCAAATCTCTGGCTGTTACGTCGTTGGCGATAGTATAGCCCCAAATTTTGCTGTGTGCTTGTTCGGGAGTGCAGTTGGTACAATGTTCGCCAATTACCAGGGCCAATTCTCCCTCGTAGTCTACCCTTTCCGACTGCTGCGGATAGCGAATCGCTGCACCTCCAGGGATGACAGCACTCGGAGGCTTGAAAAACAGCAGGGGTTCTTCCGGTACTGGGGTTCCCATCTCGGCGGCGTGATCGACATAATTTTTGCCTACGGCTACAATTTTTGAGGGAGAGCACGGGGCGAGAATTTGGTAAGTATCTGGTGAAAGTTCCAAATCGGTTGGTTGTCCTTTTAACCAGGGCGGTGCATCAAATACTTGAACGCTGTGGCCCAGTTGCAGTAAACCGTAATGGATGTGTCCTTGTGTTGTTTTTACTCGAACGTAGCGCTGGGCCATACTATTTTAGATTTTAGATTTTAGATTTTAGATTCTAGATTCTAGATTAAGAGGATATAGGCATAATTGCGGAAAATTAATTTGTTTATGCCCGTTTAAGATTCTCGCTGTGCAATTTTGCAACCGCTTTCTGTACAAATGCCGTGCAGCGGTAGATCCCAGGAGTCAACTGGTAGCTGGGCGACCAAAGCAAATTCAAAGATTGTGGCGATCGTAACTTTTGATTCCCACTCAGCTAAACTGAGCATTCTGTCGTAATAGTCGCCGCCGTAGCCCCAGCGATAGCCGCGAACATCGCAGCCTACAGCGGGTACGAGCATTAAATCTACTTCTGAGCGGTCTATTTTAGGAGCATCCGTCCGTAGTTTGAGTATGCCATAAGCTCCAGTATGTAAAGCATCTCCGGGCTGCCAGATGTGCCAGGATAGCTCTTTGCCGACACAGCGGGGAAATCCCCATTTGCGGGGAGTTACAAATAGGGGACTTAGGAATGAAAAATAAATAACTTAATCAATTACTCAGGTTGAGGTACGGCTCGATAATTCCATTTGGGCAAATATTCGTCAAAAACAACTTGCATAGTATTTTTGAAATTATCAGCTACCAATACTCCGCACAGTTTTGGGAACGATACTACAAGCTTACGCGGGGCAAGGATCATAAAAAAGTCAAATTAAATGTCACGTCAGGGATGGATCTGACATTGATTTAATTATCCACAGTGGCTCAAAGTCAAGCGAGCATAAGCCATTGGGCTATATAAAAACTGTCCGAACTATTGCTAAAAGAGCGCCTTTTTTTCTGTTCATGTTGAGTTCAGATTGCACTCACTTTTTTCGCTTCTCTGCTTTATTGGGTTAGCGAAGGCCGAAGGCATCGCATCCCTCTTTAAAAACAGTCCGCAGTATTGCAATAAGTAGGGCTTGCTGAATCAGTGAGAAAAGTAAACAGTGTATGGGTTTTCCGACCAAAAAAGTAGTAAGGGTGCAAGAAA
>NZ_JAUBUR010000001.1:247-52596 GCF_036705485.1 Microcoleus sp. AT9b-C3
GCCCCCGGCTCAAATTTGCCGATCGCACAACCGATTACTCAAAATCCAGCCCCCGGCTCAAATTTGCCGATCGCACAACCGATTACTCAAAATCCAGCCCCCGGCTCAAATTTGCCGATCGCACAGCCGATTACTCAAAATCCAGTGGTTGCGCCTGCTGCAGCGCCCATAAATCTCGCACCGATACCGACACCGGAGCTCGCAGCCAACCAGCCACCCGGCATCAATCGTTTATTTTCCCCCAGCTTGCAACAGCAAAACCAGATATCTAATTCATTGCAACAGCGCAATTCACCTCCGGCGTCTGGGAATCTTGACGCTTCCAAGTTGCCACCTAACCTCGGCGCCGTTATTTTTCCCGTCGAGGAGAGATTTACCAACGAGTTTGTCGATTACCTAAATTTGCCATCAACAAATGCGATCGCCACCCTAGAAGATGCCCAAAATACCCTTCGCAGTGTCCAACAAGCCACAGGCATCAAACCAGCTCTCATTTATATCAGCTTTGTACCCAGGGGTTCTACAGTCGATCGGCCTTACAGCAGTTCCCCCGTTTTGCGCGTAGAAAAGCAAATTCAAGCCTCTGACGAACTGGAAATGATGGTGATCACCCCGGAAGGTGTGCCCGTTCGCCAGCGCGTCCCTGGAACCTCTCGCGCCCAGGTAATGGAAGCGGTTGGGAAATTTCGCGATGAACTGACTAATCCGGTAAAGCGCAACACTAAAAGTTATTTGCCCTTGGCTCAGCAACTCTACCAGTGGATGATAGCGCCGCTCGAAGCAGAACTGCAAGCCAAAGGCATTGAGAATTTATCTTTTATCTCAGATGTGGGGTTGCGATCGATACCGATGGGCGCCCTGCACGACGGCAAAGGCTTTCTGGTAGAGCGTTACAGTGTTGGATCGATGCCGAGTCTGAGTTTGACGGATACCAGCCCCGCCAATTTCAAAAATACCCAAGTTCTGGCAATGGGGGCGTCGCAATTTCCAGAGATGAGTCCTTTACCTGCGGTGGAAATAGAAGTATCGACAATCACCCCGCAGCAGTGGCCGGGTAAGTCTTTCTTGAATGAAGCTTTCACCCTGGCCAATTTGAAATCGCAGCGCCAGCAGCAGCCTTTTGGGATGATTCACTTGGCTACTCACGCCGAATTTCGATCGGGAGATCCCAGCGAATCCTTTATTCAGTTGTGGGATACTAAATTGCGTTTGGATCAGTTGCGGCAAATGAATTGGCACAGCCCGCAAGTTGAAATGTTAGTTTTGAGTGCTTGCAAGACTGCTGTGGGCGATCGAGAAGCCGAGTTAGGCTTTGGCGGGTTAGCCGTGCAAGCCGGGGTTAAATCGGCTATGGCGACTCTTTGGTATGTCAGCGACGAGGGCAGTTTAGGATTGATGGCGGAGTTTTACGGGCAGTTAAAAACTGCTCCGATTAAAGCAGAAGCACTCCGGCAAGCGCAATTAGCGATGTTGCGCCAAGAGGTGCGAATTGAAGGGGGGATGCTACACACTTCTGTTGGCAATCTGCCCCTACCCCCGGAATTGGCAAACGTGCGGAGTCAGAATTTCTCTCATCCTTATTATTGGTCTGCTTTTAGAATGATTGGCAATCCTTGGTGAGTCGATCCCCCACTCGCACATAAACAACCGCCAACCACTCATAATTGCCACAAAAATTCAAAATCCCAAACCCAAAACTGCCCAACCCCAGTACGATCGATCTAGTTAGCAAAAATAAGTAAAAACACTACCGGAGTAATTTTTATGGATCTGGTCGTACTCCAGAACTGGCTGGACAACATCTCCTTTGCCGTTTTGTTCTCCACAATGCTCATTTACTGGTTTGGCGCAGCATTCCCCGGCATTCCCTATCTGTCGGCCCTAGGCACCGCAGGAATGGCCGTCGCCAACCTATCCATCGCCGCTTTACTCGGTTCTCGATGGATAGAAGCCGGCTACTTCCCCTTAAGCAATCTCTACGAATCCCTATTTTTCCTAGTTTGGGGAATCACCGCCATCCACCTAGTCGCGGAAAACATGAGTCGTTCCCGCTTGGTAGGAGTAGCCACATCCCCCGTAGCAATGGCAATATCCGCCTTTGCAGCCCTGACTCTGCCCGCCACCATGCAATCTGCAGAGCCCCTAGTACCCGCCCTCAAATCAAACTGGCTGATGATGCACGTTAGCGTCATGATGCTCAGTTACTCAACTTTAATGGTAGGAGCGTTACTGGCGATCGCCTTTTTAATCGTCACCCGCGGCCAAAAAATCGAACTCACCGGTAGTTCCTTCGGCACCAACAGCAACCGCAACGGCAACTACCGCCTCCAACGCCCTCAAAACCCCGAACCTCAAATTGCAGAAACCACCGCCGACAGCGCATTAGCTTTCAGCGAACCCTCTTTCAACTCCAACAATAACGGTTTGGGCACCACCGCAGTGCTCGAATTAGCCACCGTTCAAACCCCATCAACAGCCCCAACTCAAACCGCAGAACTTCTCTCGCCCCAGCGATTGAATCTAGCAGAAACTCTTGATAACATTAGCTATCGCATCATCGGTTTAGGATTCCCCTTACTGACAGTTGGCATTATTGCCGGTGCAGTTTGGGCTAACGAAGCTTGGGGATCATACTGGAGTTGGGACCCGAAAGAAACTTGGGCGCTAATTACTTGGTTGGTATTTGCTGCTTACCTGCACGCCCGCATTACTCGTGGCTGGCAGGGAAGACGCCCAGCAATTTTAGCCGCTACAGGTTTTGTGGTAGTTTGGATTTGCTATCTAGGCGTTAATCTGTTAGGCAAAGGTTTACATTCCTACGGTTGGTTTTTCTAATTCCAGATCCACCAATGGGCCACAGAAGAACAGGATAAGTCAAAGAATCGGGATTAATATCATCTCCGGTTGTAGGGTGGGCAATTCCCACCTTACTCAACCAGCGACATTCTAATAATTAACTCCCTCTTCCTTCTTCCCTTTTTTATCCGAGAAGGTTCGCCGAAGGCCCTTCTTCCTTCTTATAACTTCGGTCTTCCTGACCTCCGTTACATCCGTTACATCCGTTACATCCGTTACAAAATCAGTTGCCGAACTGCCCTCATTCATTAAAATAAGGACAATTAATATGGACGAATCGCCAATAGTTCCCCAAGAAAACGATGTTGTGTCTGCCCCTACCAGCGCTTTGATGTATCAATGTACATTCAAAGTCAGCGAATTTATGGCAATTATGCAGGCGAAATTGGTAGACGAAAAATTATTCTCAGAGGGCCTGGATTGCGAGTTATTAAGTGCTGGCAAAGACTGGACTAAAGGAAAACTTAGAATGCGTCTGGAGTTCATTCCGCTCGAACCTGAAATCAAAGAGCAAAAAGCCCTTCCTGCCGCTGCCGAAAGATCGGACACCGTGCAAAACTACGCCGTAGATAGCTCTAATCAAACCGATATAGATGAGCCATTAAATCAATGTGACTCAACAGAAATAAGTAATCATTTTCCTATTTCTAGGTATCCAGACCGCGACCCCCAAAGTATAGGAATGTGGAGCTAGGAAGGCAAAGACTGAGAGATTGCGAGAGGGGGAGACTCCCCCTTATTTACTCAAAATCCATCGGTTAAATCCCGAACACTACTCGTTGTCTAACTTCCTTATTTTTGCTTAAATAAAAACTGCTCTCATGCCTGAATCTTCCAATTGGACGCACCTGCACGCTCTAGTTCACAGGACGCTGCTGTACAGACAAATATTGCCATCTAATCAGCGCTTGCTAGTAGCAGTATCCGGCGGACAAGATTCTCTGTGTTTAATTAAATTACTGCTAGATTTGCAGCCAAAATGGGGGTGGAACCTAGCGATCGCACACTGCGATCACCGTTGGCGTTCTGACTCGCAAGCGTCCGCCAATCATGTAGAACAATTAGCTAAAAACTGGGGAATATCCTACTCTTTGAAAACAGCCTCGGACATTCCCAAAACAGAAGCAGCGGCCAGAAAGTGGCGATATCAAGCTTTAACCGACATTGCGATCGCCCACAACTACCCCTACATTGTTACAGGCCACACCGCCAGCGATCGCGCCGAAACACTCCTCTACAACCTGATTCGCGGCAGTGGCGCCGACGGACTTTCTGCCCTCACCTGGACGCGACCCCTGCTCGATTTTCGATTGCCGATTGCCGATTTTAGATTGGGGAATTCCGGCGAAAATCACAACTCCAAAATATCTGCCGATTTTAGATTGGAACATCAGGATGAAAATTCCCAATCGAAAATACAAAATCTAAAATCTAAAATCTATTTAGTTCGTCCCTTGCTGGAAATAACTCGATCGCAAACAGGTCAATTTTGTCAAGAGCAAAAACTACCTATTTGGGAAGATTACACAAATCAAGACTTGCAATATAGTCGCAACCGCATTCGATCGGAATTATTGCCTTATTTGGAAACTCATTTCAACCCAAAAGCCCAACAAGCGCTAGCTCAAACAGCCGAACTCCTCCGCGCCGACGTAGAATATCTGGAACTTGCAGCCAGCGACTTGCTACACCGAGCAATGTCTCCAATTGCAGACAGCCCGCAGGTGAATTTTCAACTTCCCGTCAAGTTAAATCGCCCGATTTTGCGGGAAGCACCCCTGGCCTTGCAGCGACGGGCAATGCGGCAAATACTGCAACAAATATTGCCCTCGGCGCCGAGTTTTGAAAGCGTAGAAAAACTAACCCGCTTAATCGTAGCGCCCAACCGATCGCAAACCGATCCATTTCCTGGAGGAGCGATCGGTCGAGTCGAACACCCTTGGATAATTTTAGATATTAAATTTTAACCTGTTATCAAACCCGAAAGGACTTGCCGCAAATCAGAAACTACCCGATCTTGCTCGTCTCCCGTCTGCTGCACGCGATCGAGTTCCGTCGCCACAGCTTCGAGCTTTTGGCGTAGCGCATTCAAATTGTCCTGCACCGGCTGCAACATTTCTTGATAAACATTAATCCTGCCCCAGAGTTGTGCCACTGCACCTTTCTGGTTGAACAAATTCTGCTCTAACTGCTTGAGTTCGTAGCGTTTCGCCTCACTTTCCCCATTTTTGCGGTTGACATTGGCCTCAATTTGGGATATAGCTTCCCGCACCTGCTGAATTTCGTTTTCCAGTCTTTGCAATTCTTGGCTTTGCTGCTGCCGCTGAGTATTGAGCTGTGCCACAATCGGCCCCAAATCAATATCTCCTCGCTCTTGTTTGGGAGCATTAGCAGTACCCAGCCGCCGCCACAGCACCGCCTGATGCTGCTTCAAAACATCTTCCCGTTCCTGCAACCGGAGGCGCTGTCCCACCAGAGTTTCGTTTAACATCTGATAACTTTCGAGTTCATCTGCCATTTCATTTTCCAAAGCCATGCGATCGTACTCGCTAGCAGCTTGAATTTTCCCTTGCAGCTCCTCGATTGTCTCCCGCTGCAGAGTCAACTCCTCCTCTTGATCGTTAACAAACCGGAACACCTTTTCCAAATCGTGTTGCAGGTGTTGCACCAGCCCCTGTAACTCATCAACAGGCATCTTCTCTAAAGCTGACACATCTACTTTTTGCTCCGTACCCGCAGCACCCGAAGCAGATGCGAGGCTGGAAACTTGCTGGTAAAGATCCTCAACAGCCCGCACCTGCAAAGACACGGACTGAGCCTGGTCCTGCTTCGCGCTGAGGGTACTTTGCTGCCCTTTAAGCTCCGCCCGAGCCCCGGCCAAAGCATCTTGAGATTGGTACCACTCTTGCCAGCGGTTTTGGAGGCTCTGATTTTGTCGATCGACCTCTTCTTGTTGCTGTTGAGCTATGCTTTGTTTTTGCTCCAACTGCTGCCAGTGCTGATCCAGAATTGCCTGTTGAGCGCCCACCGCACCAAAAGACTGATTCAGTTGTTCCCGCACCCCTTGGGCAGAAGCAATTGCCCCTCCCAGCTTCTGCATCAACTCCTGAATCCTCTGCGTCTGTTGCTCATCAACTACTGCCCCCTGCGGAACCTCAGACTGCTGCTGGGCCACCCGTTGCTGCTCGCCCCGCAACTGTTCCCAAGCCGTCTCAATTTCCACACGACTGCGATCTACTTCTTCTCGCAGTCGGTTAGCTTCATCTCTAGTATTTTCAATTTCTGAGCGCTGAGCCTCCAGTCGCTCCAACTCCTCTTCCATTTGAGCCAACTGCTCTTCGCGGGCTTGCATTTCCATTTCCCGGCGATTGAGTTCCTGACTCGAAAACGTCAGAGAAGCCTTCCACTGTTCAATTTCCTCTTCCTTATCCTTAAACTTGTCCTGCAATCGCGAGAAATTTTGCAGAATGCTCACCAACTGGCGGGCCGCCTCCTGAATCCGCTGCACTTGCTTGCTAGCGCTCAGCTCAACCAGCACGAGCGTGCCGTCGTTAAACTTATTAGCTTCCTCAACTGGGATCGCGTCATCGCCTGGTACCGCGCTCCAGTTATGTTCGCCCCGCTGACAAGCTAGCAGTTTCAGTTCAGCCTTACCGCCACCGAGACCAAAGCCGCTTCTCTGTTTTTGTACTTCCGCTAGATACAGCACACTAATAGTCCTCTGCTTCGTAAAACCTATCCCAACTTACTTTAAGTTACTTAAAGGCCTAAAAGATAAGTGGTGTTTACTTCCTACGCTGTTGGGTAGACGGCTAATCCCAAGATAAGTAGGCTATCCCCCTTAAGCCAAAGGTTCTTGACTAAACATAGCACTGCGTGTGATCTTTAGTCAACTTACCTAAAGTAAACAAGTATAGGCAAGTAAGGATAACTTTTTGCCACTTAAGTCTTACTTTTTGGTATCGTTTGCCCAATCGGGGGATAGCATTTTTTTCTAACTTTTCTTCAGATACATTTAATCCGGTAAATCCAGGATTGCGCCTCGATCTACTGTGTATGGCAGATCAGGCATCGCTTTTAGCGAGCCATGATAGGGAGGTATCTCTCAAAGCTTTCAACACAATATTGAAAGCGCTATTCAATGCGTTACGCTTTTGGGAGCTGAGCCGTTACGCTTACTAGGAAACTTTTTCGCTTAGTCCCATGCTTCGGCGCTGGTTTCAAACGGTAGCCTATCCTATTACATACTACCACTCTCTACCGCTATCTTCTAAGAGTTTACAAGAATTCGTTTACTATACGAAAACAGCACTCACGCATAGCACGTTCTCACGGGAGAACTTCCAGAAAGTACGGCCGCCGCCAGTTGTCTGGAGGAAGGAGAGAGAAGTACCAATCCCGCTTGATTCAATACTAGCTCTCACTGCGGAGACTGCCATAGCCCAAACCTGAAAAAGGTCAGTCCTTTAACCTCCCCACGTCTAAAGCCGGGGGATTCTTGCCCACCTTCTAGACGACAATGGGACATTCAAATATGGCTCTACTCACTCAAAGAACTTTACTTCTCCCGGAGCGCAGACTTGCTGAGTCCTTCCTATTTTTAAGGTTGAACGTGACCTATGCTGCAATTATTTGCCCTTTCACTATTCCGAATTAATCGGATTAGTGCATTGCCGGGGTTGCTCGCCGTCTAGGATATTTCAATGGGTTGAAAGTTATTCTTACTCTGGCGAATCGCTCTGTGCCAATCATACCACTCTGGTTTTAGCAACACAATCGTTTCACGAGACTTAAAGGCCCCTACCGAGTGATCCCCAGGTCTAACTCCCCTGTCGTTAGCCCAGGGCTTGCCTCTGGCGCTTAGATCCAAAAGTTTGTATGGATTTTACAACGCTTTAGTTATGGATCGATCGCCACAAAAGCCCTCGCTGCCCCCCAGCCTGCGCCTTGCTCCGGCGGACTAGGGATTTGAACCGCGCTGCCTTAGAATAAGGTAATGACGCGAGCCTATGACGCTCGCCACGGGCGAGCAAAAAGGTCGATCGGCACTGAGGGTTTTCCTGACAATTGCCAACAACGGTTCATTTTGACAGCACCTAATTTTAGGGCTGTGGCAAACCCAAAAAAACCTCGATCGCAACTCATCCAACCCAACAGACTAGCCTCAAGTTCCCATCGGGGCTTGATTGGCACTTGCTGCTGGTAGCAGCGGTAAAACCAGAGAATCCTCGGTATTTTGAAGTTGCCCTACGCCAAGATGTGTTGGATAAACTGACGGCATACTCAGCCAAAAACTTCAAAACTTTGGCTATCGAAGACTTGAACCAGTCGGGAATGCCAGCGTTGCACACTCGAAGAACCCGTGCCATCGTGCGATATGGATTCTACGAGTTTAAGCAACGCCGTGGGAATACTAAGGTGAAACTCTACACTTAGAGAATGCCGCGAGTTTCGCGGTTTCAGCTTGTGGACTGGTAGCGCGGCCGAGGAGCAGCAGCAAGTATCGCCCTTTCGTCAATTCCCAATTGTGAGATCGGCATCAGCGCGTAAATTATTGACGGAAACTAAAGTCAATCTTTTCGCCAGCACATAGTCTTTCCGAGCTCAGACGCCAACGGTTTTAAGGAGGACACTTTAGCTGCATGCAGGGAAATTTGAGTGAAATAGACATCCGCAGCATCCTGCAATTGATTGAGTTAGGTCAGCGAACCGGAGAACTGTTCGTAGAGGCCTACACCTCCACCGGCAGCAGCACGGGTACTCAACCTACCTCGCGCTCCCTTGCAGGACAATCCTGGTATGTCTTCTGCTTCAACGGTCAGATTATTTACGCTACCCAGAGTGCGGGCAGTTTGTTTCGCTTGCGCGACTACCTGCGCCGCTACAAAGCAGATACCGCCCTCGACAAAATCCAAGTTCCCTATATGGCATCTACCAATGCCCCAGAATACGGCTACCTATGGGCCCTGCTAGAAAACCACATCCTCACCCCAGCTCAAGGCCGCAACATCATCCAGAGCATGATCCACGAAACCCTATTTGACTTGCTCAGTCTCCACCAGGGTTCCTTCACTTTTGAAATGGGCCCAGCTTTGGCTCCTCAACTGACCAGCTTAGAAATTAGCTCGCTGCTGGCCAAGATTGTCAAACAGGTGCAGCAGTGGAAGCAGTTTCACCCTCACATTCAGTCGCCCAACCAATGCCCGGTGATTTCAGACCCCTCCGAGCTGCGAGTCGCGCTGCCTGTCAATACCTTTAATACTCTCAGACGCTGGGCCGACGGGCACACTTCGATCCGCCAAATGGCGCGCTACCTCAACCGAGACGTGCTCACTGTCGCTAAGGCGATTTACCCATTTGTGCAGCAGGGATTGGTGCAAGTATTTTACGAACCCTCTGTTGCCCCGGCCAATAATAAAAAAGAATGGTCGTCCCCAGAAACCAAAGTTCCGAGAGTTGTCTGTATTGACGACGACAATACTATTCGCAAAACAGTTGAGTCAATTTTAAATGAACACGGTTACGAAGCTACTACGATCGGCAATCCCCTCCAAGCATTGAGTTTGGTTTTTCAACTCAAACCCGATTTAATTCTGTGTGACATCGCCATGCCGGAACTCGACGGGTACGAAATTTGCGCTATGCTGCGTAGTTCTAGCGCTTTCCGGCAGACGCCGATCGTTATGCTGACGGGCATCGACGGATTTATCGACCGCGTTAAAGCCCGCATGGCAGGAGCTACAGACTTTTACACCAAACCTTTTGGTGAAAGCGAGTTATTGATGCTGGTAGAAAAATATGTAGGTCCGGGCTACCCTCGAGTCAATCTCTCGGAAAGATTATTAGACCGATCGCTAGAAGATTAATTAGAAGAAAAATAAATATCGCACCCATGCCATGATGGGAGCTTGTTTGTACCTGCGGTTAGATCGAGTCTCGGCTGCCACAAAGAGAAAGCTGGGGGTACTATTGGCGATCGCACCATAAACTAGAATGTATTAATCCGCGCGCTGGCATAAGGGCGTCGGTAAAACTCTGTTCAATTTCTAGGCCCAAGTGGGTCTAACACGCTCAAAGTGCAAATATAATATACTTGTTCTCCACTTGCAGCCGCTCCGAAAAACTGATGCACAGAGCTACTTATTGCTAGGTATTTCTGTACAAAGTCAGAGAGTGCAATTGTCAGTCTTAAGTGACTCCGTTCATGATTGTCGCGACACCAGCCAGGTCAACAACTCCTCGCTAATCCGAGTATCGGTTTAGCATTGATCGCAGAAATTACCCAGAGTTTTACCAATTGAGACGGCGGTGGGAGTACAAAGTGAAGCTTTAGGGGTTTCAAATTAATTGTTCGTAGTCGATTGGAGCTAATGTGCCAGCAAAGGTCGCGCGAATTTATTGATGGCAGTCAATTATTGACGGAGCAAATTTATTGCCAAGGATCTCAGGCAGTCGCGCCATTCACCCCTTGGCTGTGTCAAGCTTGGCTGTGTCAAGTTTCGACCATCGAAGTTCGATCGGGTTATTCTTGGCGGGAAACCTCAACAATTTGCTAGAAATGCAGGTGTCAGAATTATGATTAGCGGTAGCCCAGACTTTATATTACCAGGACTAGGCGTAGATCCGGCTCCGGAATTCCAAGAACTAGAAACTCCCGAAGGCGAGCTGCACCTGCGGTTCTACGTTCCTTCGGGGAACGAGTTCGCACTGCCAGCGACAGGGATTAGAGAGGTACTATCCCCTTCCCCAGACCGCATGACACCGATCCCCAACGTTTCCTCTTTGCTTTTAGGTACGCTAAATATGAGAGGACGAGTGATTTGGGTGGCAGACCTCGGCCAATTTCTGGGAGACCAAACACCTCTGAACACAGATAGACCCGAAATCCCGATCGTGGCTGTGGAAGACCAAGACACGATTTTGGGGCTGGCAGTCGATCGAATTGTGGGGATGGACTGGCTCGACGTAGAGCAACTGCACTCTCAGAACAATGCACCAGACGGCATGATTCCATTTCTGAGGGGAGAATGGATGTTAGGTGCACAAGCTCAGAAAGTGCTCCGACTGCTAGATCAAGTGAAAATTCTGCGCTCGGCGCGGTGGGCAGCGTGAAATCGATTTTAGATTTGCGATTTGCGATTTTCGATTGGGGTCTAACCATCAACAGTCACACAAATTGAGGCGCGCATCTAAACATTCAATTCAAGATAAAAATCTCAAATCTCAAATCTAAAATCTAAAATCCAAAGAGGGCGGCAAATGGCAACAAGTACCAACTTTCAGCAGGACTACCAACGGGCAGAAGCGGCCTACATGGATGGCAATTATTCAGAAGCCGCAGCCCTAGTTTATCAATTAGTAGAAGATTTTCCCGAAGACCCCAGCGCTCGCCTGCTGTGCGGACACATTTACTGCTACGGACTGCAACAGTATGAGGTGGCGCGGGAACAGTACACGGTTGTGCTAGGCCTGAGTGACGACCCAAGTTTGGTGGAACACGCTCACAACGGAATTACTTACACAGACCAATTTTTATCTGGAGAGCTGCAAACGGAAAATTTCGAGGCTTTGTCTGCTGAAACTGAATTAGAATTCTACCCAGACTTATCTCTTGATGAAGGGTTAGAAGACCCGGATTTGGGACTTTTCCAAGGAAATTCACCCTCCCTTTCCTATACAAGTCAATCCCCCGACGACATGGAAAACGAGGACTTGGCAGACTTGGGCATGAGTGGCTTGGGGTGGGAAGCAGAAGACGACGATCGCGCAGGCTTAGTCCCAGATTTAACCTCACATTCTAACCCCTTTGGTGGCGACAGCGGCGGAATGGCAGCTTATGCTGAGACCTCCGACTCGCTAGACGACATAGACGAGTTTGCCGACTCGGGCTTTGGAGACCCTTTTGCCTTAGATGATGGAGGGTTTGATGCTGCTGACGTGTCTAGCAGCAAAGCGTCTGGGAAAAGCACACCTTACTCAGGAGATTCGTTTTCCGAAGCTCCGACTCAGATGCTCAACGGTCAAAGTTTTGCCTCTTCAGAAACCGGGAATTCCTTCGACTCGAACCAACTAGACTCCCCCATCGGGCACTCGGACAATTTTGGCGAACCTTTTGCTGGGCTCGATTTGCCAGACGAATTCGACGATAACTCCGACTACGACTACCAATCCCCGCCCCAGAGTGGCCAAAATTACGGTCATAACGCACCTGGGGCCGAAGAGGAAGACCCGTTTGCCGAGGCGATGCCCTCGTCGGGTTTTGGGTCTTCTCGACCTCAAAACAAACAGCCGAATAACGGGTCGGACTACTCGTCAAACTATTCGCTGGCGGAAGACGAAACGCTGTTGATGGGAGGTGCTGTCCCCAACTCTCACTCGTCAAGGTCGAGCCGGGGACAATTTAATTCAGTCGATCGAGGTTCCGCCAACAGCAACGGTTACAGTGACTCGGAACCCCCGGCATTTAGCTCTAGAGACAACTTCGAGTTAGATGCTTTTGAAGACGACGCTTTTAGCGATTCTTTCTCTTTCGACGAAAACGAACAAGCGACAGCTTTCGGGGCGTCCGACAAGAACAACAGCGGCTGGTCGTCAAAAGCAGGGAACGGTCAAGAACACAGCGACTTTTTAGACGAATTTGACGAGTTTGACGATTTGGGCAATTTGCCTGACTTTGATATCTCCGAAGATGCCACCAGTTCGATCCTGACTAGAGGTAACACCAATTTCGGCAACTCGACCAGCGGCATGATGGGAACGACAGGCAGCAGCCTGGACTTTGACAACAGCGATGGCTCAGCAATTCGAGATGACGAAATATTTAGCATAAGCGGCCCGGCTGATACGTCTGTGCCGACTTTTTCTCCCACCGAAACAGAAGCGGTCGATACTTCGGTAACAGTAGAACAGGGGGGACTGGCTTTCTTGGAAAATGCCCCTTTGTTTACAAAACAGTTGTACACGGCAATCGGGGCGGGACTGGTTTCTCTGGTAGCTGTGGCTTTCGTCACGAACATTGCCTCCTATCAAGCTCTGCGGCAAGACAAACCGGAGGCGATCGTTTACCTGCGCCAAACAGGCTGGGTAATGACCGCAGCAGCAGGCTTTACCAGCTTTTTAACTTCTTGGGGCATCGGCCAGTTGATCGCCAAGCAGGTACGCAAGTCGTCGGATAATTTGCAAGCTCAGTTCGATGCGGTATCTCAAGGAACTTTGGATGCTCGCGCTACCGTTTACTCGGAAGATGAATTTGGCAAAATGGCTGCTAAATTCAACCATATGGCGAAGGTCATCCAAACCACGATTAGCGATACCAGGCGCAAGTCTGACGAGCAGGAACAGGCAAAAGAAGACTTGCAGCGCCAAGTGATTCGCTTGCTAGACGACGTGGAAGGAGCTGCCCGGGGTGACTTGACGGTGACTGCGGAAGTGACCGCAGACGTTTTGGGTGCTGTGGCTGACTCGTTTAACTTGACAATTCAAAATCTCCGCGAAATTGTCCATCAGGTGAAGCAGGCGGCTCGGGAGGTCAGCAAAGGCGCTACGGATAGTGCTAAGTTTGCGGGCGATTTGTCTTCCGATGCGCTGCGGCAAGCTGAGGAACTGGCTGCAACGCTGAATTCGGTGCAAGTCCTCACCGACGCGATTCAGCGGGTCGCAGAAAGCGCTAGAGAGGCGGAAGAAGTGGCGCGGGGCGCGGCGGCAACGGCTCTGAAAGGGGGCGAGGCTGTGGAGCGCACGGTGGCCGGGATTTTGGAAATTCGAGAAACTGTAGCAGAAACCACGAGAAAAGTCAAGAGGTTGGCGGAAGCTTCTCAAGAAATTTCTAAGATTGTGGCTTTAATTGCGACGATCGCCTCTCGGACGAATTTGTTGGCTCTCAACGCCAGTATTGAGGCGGCGAGAGCTGGGGAAGCGGGCAGGGGTTTCGCGATCGTGGCAGATGAGGTGCGACAATTGGCAGACCGATCGGCTAAGTCTTTGAAAGAGATCGAACAGATCGTGATGCAAATTCAAAGCGAAACCGGCGCGGTAATGACGGCGATGGAAGAAGGGACGCAGCAGGTTATTGAGGGGACAAAATTGGCAGAACAGGCGAAGCGGTCGCTTGAAGATATCATTCAAGTAACTAACCGAATTGACGTGTTAGTGCGATCGATTACTGCCGACACTGTAGAGCAAAACGAAACAGCTCGCGCGGTCGCCAGTGTGATGCAGGCTGTCGAATTAACTGCTCAGGAAACGTCCCAAGAAGCGCAGCGAGTTTCGGGTGCTTTGCAAAATTTGGTGGGCGTTGCTCGCGACCTTTTGACATCGGTGGAAAGATTCCGAGTAGAAACAGCAGAAAGACAATAATCAATTGTCTAATGCTTTTTTTGCGGGCTGATTTACAATCCGATTAGTGTGGCAATAATGGCATACAAAAAGCAACCTCGCAGTCTTGAAAGCGCTGCGAGGCTGCCAATCCAACACCTAAAGGAAGTAGGAGTTGCACAGATGGACGACAACATAGTAGAGGTTATTCCTGGCATATTTGGTGAAATACAGCCGACGGGCTGTATTATCTGTACCCTATCAAAAAACAGCAGGGGCTATGCCAACAAAAGACTTCGCATTAACGGTGAATGGAAAACGCTGACTGTTCACCGTTTAGTATTAGAAAATATTTTAGGTCGTCCGATTAGACCGGAATACTTTGCTTGCCACACTTGCGATGTCCGCAACTGCATTAATCCCAACCATTTATGGGAAGGTTCTAGACTAGACAATTCTCAAGATAGGTTTAAAAAAGGACGCATTAAAGATGTCGGAAGTACATCTGCGCCGAAACCTCAAAAACAACTGCGAGACCAAGAAATAATTCCCGGTATTAGGGCCGAAATACAGCCGAACGGCTGCATGATTTGTACCTTGGCTAAAAGAAGTGATGGTTACGCCATTAAAGGTACTAAAATTAATGGTAAAACAAAAAGTTTCTACGCTCACAGACTTGTACTGGAACACAAACTGGGACGGCCTGTTAAACCCGGTTATTTTGCGTGTCACAGTTGCGACGATCGCGGTTGTGTCAATCCTGACCATTTGTGGGAAGGAACTCCCGCCGATAACTCCCGCGATTCTATAGAAAAAAATCGCTTTCCTTTCGTTCCTGGCAATATCTGCCCTAAGCGCAAACTAAAACCCGAACAAGTGCGGGAGATTCGCTATCTTTTAAGTGAGGGCATATCGAAAACAAAAATAGCCAGGACATTTGCGATATCTCGCAGTCAGATTATTCTCTTGGCAAGGGGCGAGATCTACAGAGAGCTTCTCTAGAACTACTAACATAGACCCAATACAATAACGCTTAAAATCAGGAATAAAACTATGCTGCCGGAGCAACAACAGAGGATAATGGGCTACTTTATTGAGGAGGCAAAAGACCACCTCAATACGATCGAACAAGGCTTGCTGAATCTGCAAACCACGATCGAAGACCCAGAACTGGTCAACGAAGTATTTAGGGCCGCTCACTCTGTCAAAGGAGGAGCAGCAATGCTGGGGCTAACCAGCATTCAACAAACAGCTCACCGACTAGAAGATAGTTTTAAAGTTTTAAAAGAGTGCAGCGTTAAAGTAGACCAACAGCTAGAGTCCCTTTTCCTGCGAATTTTTGACACATTGCAAGGGCTGTTAGAGCAACTGTCGGGGCCTTTTGGACTGACAGAAGAATTGGGAGAACAGATGGTTCGAGAATTAGAACCAGTATTTGAAGAACTCAACGGGCACTTGGGGGGACTCGTTGGACACGGAGAACACCATGCAGACGAGAGCTACGCGATGTCAGTACCCGAACCAGTTATGGCGGGGATGGGAGTCGGGGCGTTGGCCTCATCAAGGAGTATTCAGGATTCGCGGTCAGTTTACGCACCTGATGCCAGAGCAACAGAAGACAGCGCGCTGCTGCTAGTATTTGACTCAGACGTGCCGGCGAGGATGCGGGAACTCCTGCAAGAGTTCAAACAGCCCGAGGGGCCAGAAAGCAGGCGACAACTCAAGAATATTTGTCGGAATTTGCTCCGGGCAGGGGAAGAATTTGAACTGCCCTGCTGGATAGAATTGATCAAAGCTGTATCCAAGGCGATCGCCAACCCAGAAAATAGCTACCGTACCTTAGCCGCAATAATCATAAGAGACATCAAACAAGCGCAAGAACTGGTAATTTCTGGTCTAGAATCGTCGATCGCACCAAGCGCAAAACTTCTGGCGCTGCAGCCGGCTGTTCTGGTTCCAGAAACGGATTTTGAAGATCTGCTCGCCTTCGCTCAACCGAGTAAATCCGGGACAAATGTGGTTTCTGTTGAGGATGAGGCGTGGGATATGGTGGGATCGGGCGATGCCACGGATGGATTGAACAAGTTGCTGCCGACTATTTCTGGGCTGAGTATAGACGAGCTGTTCGACCAACTAGACAGTGGCGACAGCAACGATGACAGTGGCATTCGATCCGTCCAGTTCGACGAGGAGTCCGCCTTCGCAGACTCGGATATGGAGACGGGTGCTTTTAGAGGCTCGACCCGCAGCGGCCCGGAAGTGGGCGCGGCAGAACTCAACACTTTAGCTGACTTGTTTGACGGCGAGTCCCCGGAGCTCGACGGCGCTTGGGAAGAAGAAGAAGACCTCGACTATGCACAGTCTTCTGGGATATCGGCGGCGGGAATGCTGGGGTCAGACGATGACAATTCCGGCGATTTTACTGATTTGTTGTTTGACGAATACGATGCGGAAACTTCCGAAACGAACACGAAGCCTCCGATTGACGACCTGACGAGTTTGTTTGGGGAGGATTTGCTGTTTGGAGAAGAGGCAGATGGCTCGGCAGTAGCTGCCGGTCAGAAAAATGGGGGTTCGAGCCAGCGGTTAACTCGCAAACAACTTAAAACAGGTAACGGTAGGAACGGTTTGGAGCGGCGAGAGGACACGGTGGCCCCAGCCAGGGGACAAGCGGACGAAGATGCTCTCGGTACGCTTTTGGACGAAGTGGCGGCCCAAACTTCTGCTGGTGTTACGGACAATGATGATTTCGATAACTTGTTCGGCGATTTAGGCTTATCTGAGGCAACGGGTGCGCCGGCAGTTTCTTCGGAGTCTTCTCTGAAATCGGAGGCTTTAGACCGAGAATCGAAGGAGCCGGCAGCAGGGGGGGGCAATAAGGATTCATCGGATGCCGAAGCGTCTGCTCTCCCTGAAATGGATGATTTCGAGTTGTTCTCTGAGGTTGGCGAGGACTCGGATTTGAGCGAGCTGTTGGGGATTACTTCTAATTTCCTTTCTTCAGAAGACGAAGGCGGGGAGAACGGGGGCGATCGAGATCGAGCTGCAGGCATCCCACAAAATGAGGAAATGGGCAACGTTCTTAACATGACATCAAATTCTGATTTAGATATCTCTGCGGATGAAAACTGGCTAGAAGATGCTTTCGGCCTGGAAGACGAGTCTGTGCAATCGCTCAACCTGGAACTCGACGATACGGATTTAGATGCGCTGTTTGGAGATATGACCTCGGGTTCGATTTCTGAGGATGAACAGACTGTGCGGGATGGGCAAGGATCGGCTACTTCCCGAGAAGCGGCGGATTTGACTGAGCTGTTCGGTTCTGTACCTACCGGTACTGAGTATGACGGAGAAGCTTCGGGGCAAGCCCGTGGGGGTTGGCGGAATGATGGGGATTCAGAATTGCTGAGTGCGGATGCGGGAGTTGATGAGGGCGACTTGGGGAGTTTGTTCGAGAACAATGGTGCCGCTGTTTCCGACCAAGACTTGACAAATTCGGCAGAGGTTGAACTTGGGGCTTTGTCCGACGATCGTCCTGAGTCGGAAATTTCAAATGTCGAATCTGATGAGGGCGCAGTTTTCGATTTCTTAGAGGATATGTTTGCCGAAGGCATGGTGCAGCAGCCAGATGCTGGATCGGCGCCAGATGACGGCGCTGCTGTGGAGGTGAAGGAGTTGTCTGCCCAGCCTGCCGAGGGTTTGGCAGGCGGGGTGGGTGTGGATTTGTTCGATCGAGCCGAAACAGATGGCGCCGGGGAGTCTGAGGGCGAAGATGATTTGTTTGATGCCCTAGAAACGGATTTTTTAAGTGCGGATTTAGAGCCACTGCCTGCAGAATCTCTCGATGGTATGTTGGAGGGCGATGCTGATTTGCTCTCGGCGATGGAAACCGGGGCTACTCTCAACAACCAAGAGTTGGAGGGTTTTGATGATTTGTTGGATTCGATCGATGCTGAGGTTCTGGTGACTTCGGAACTGACGACGGGCTTTTGGGACGCTGAGGACGAGTCGGCCGAGGCCGATTCCTCGGAGTTAGATGAGGGGTCGCTGGCAGACTTTTTTGGCGATGGCGAATCAGACGATGAGGATGCCGAAGGCAATTTTGACGATTTAGAAGCACTGTTAATTGCAGGGGGTGCTGGAGCTGTCATAGCAGGTTCTGGGAGCACAAATCAGAGTCCGGTAAATACAGAAGTTTTCTCGGATCTCGAAGAACTCCTCAGCGAGAGCGCAACTATGCCGGAAATTCCTGCACCGGCAACAACTGCTAGTAAAGCTCCGCGCGCTGCAGCCGATGAGAGCGACGACGAATTTGGCGATTTGGAAAAACTGCTGGAAGATCCCAAGGACAGCGGCCGCCAAGGGGAAGGCAATATGGGGCCGTCGGCGATCAACAGACCCAGGCGCAATATGAAGAAGGGCGGGTTCGGCGACCAGACGATGCGGGTGCCAATCAAGCAACTGGACAACCTCAGCAATTTGATGGGGGAACTGGTTGTGAACCGCAACAGTTTGGAGCAAGACCAAGAACGGATGCGGCAGTTTTTGGACAATTTGCTCCACCAGGTGGCGCTGCTGAGCGATGTGAGCCAGCGGACTCAGGATTTCTACGAGCGGAGTCTTTTGGAGATTGCTTTGCTGGCAAACCGCCAGGGACACCGATCGGCCTGGCGCTCTGAGGATTCGGCTCATACCCGGGAAAGTGCCTGGAGACCAGAGGAAATGGACAGGTTTACTCCTTTCCACAGTTTGGCTCAAGAGATTATTGAGCTGATCGTGCGGGTGCGGGAGTCGGCGGCGGACATCGAGTTTTTGGTGGATGAGGCGGATCAGGTGACTCGCCAACTGCGACAAGTCACTACTCAACTGCAAGAAGGTTTGACTCGCGCCCGGATGAAGCAGTTTGCGGAGACGACGGACAGGCTGTTCCGGGCGGTGCGGGAAATTGCGATTAAGTGCGGGAAGCAGGCTCAGTTGCAGGTTGAGGGTAAGGATATTCAGATCGACAAGATGATTGTGGATCAGCTTTATGACCCGATGACTCATTTGGTGAACAATGCGATTACTCACGGGATCGAAGCGCCGGAGGTGCGTCTGGCGGCTGGGAAGCCTGCTGTCGGCAGGATTACGATTCGCGCTTTCCACCAAGGGAACCAAACCGTGGTTTCGGTTTCTGATGACGGGGCGGGAATTGACCCGCAAAAGGTGAAGGCGAAGGCAATTAAGCAGGGTATGCTGACGGCGGCTCAGGCTCAGAGGATGTCTCGCTCGGAAGTTTACGATTTGCTGTTTATGCCGGGTTTCAGCACTCAGGAACAGGCGACGGAGTACGCCGGCCGGGGGGTCGGTATGAATGTGGTGCAGACTTGCTTGCAGGATATTCGGGGCACTGTGTCGATCGATTCAACCATCGGTAAGGGGACTGTGTTTACCATCCGTTTACCTCTGGTGTTGAGCATTTCTAAGGCTCTGACTTGCATTAGCGATCGAGCTCGCATTGCTTTCCCGATGGATGGGGTCGAGGATATGATCGATGTGCCTCGCGATCAGGTGACGACGGGGGCGGACGGTTTGCCTTGCATTGAGTGGCGGGGTCAAAGCTTGCCGTTCCGGCCGCTGCGGGATTTGCTGGCTTACAACCGCCATTTGGGCCGGGGCAGTGTTTACGGGTTTAATACTGACGATGACATGATTTCGGTGATCGTGCTGCGGTCTGCTGGCAATTTCTTGGCGGTGCAGGTGGATCAGGTTTCGACGGAACAGGAAATTGTGATCAAGCCGTTGGAGGGGCCGGTGCCGAAGCCGATCGGGATTGCTGGGGCCACGGTGCTCGGGGACGGCCGGATCGTGGCAATTGCGGACGTTCTGGAGCTGATCGATTTGGCTACCGGAAGGCTGCGGAAGGACACTGGCGGTACGCTTTGGGATGAGAGCGAGAAGGCTACTAAGGAGGCGGAAATCGAGAAGACTGAGCCGACTGTGCTGATTGTGGATGACTCGATTACGGTGCGATCGCTCTTGTCGATTACTTTCGAGAAGTCTGGCTATCGTGTGGAAGAAGCTCGCGACGGTAAGGAAGCTTGGGAAAAGATGAAATCTGGTCTGCCTTGCGATATCGTTTTCTGCGATATTGAGATGCCGAGAATGGACGGTTTGGAACTACTTTCTCGGATGCAGAAGGATGCGGTTTTGTGTGAATTGCCGATCGCGATGTTAACTTCTCGCGGTGCTGACAGACACCGCCAAATGGCTTACAGTTTGGGCGCGAAAGGTTATTTCACTAAGCCTTATTTGGAGGAGCAATTGCTTGATGCTGCTTCTCGGATGTTGAAAGGTGAGGTTGTTGGTGCTCCGGTTGGTGTGTAATGTGTAAATGTGCGTTTATCTGCGGTTAAAAAAGGTAATTTGTTAACCGCAGATAAGAATTGATAAACACAGATTAACGCAGATAATTTCTAATTTATCTGCGTTAATCTGTGTTTATCTGCCTATATCTGCGGTTAACAAAGGGAAATTTTTAACCGCAGATAAAAATGGATTGACGCGGATTGACGCAGATTTAGTTCGCGCTTTCGGTTTTGGTGGTAGGCTGGGAAAGTGGGGTGTAGCGGAAGGGCGATCGAGGTTATTTATGAAAGCTGAAGAACTTTTAGAAAGATACGCTAAAGGCGATCGTCAATTTGCAAAAGCACAGTTAAGTGGGGCAGACCTTAAAGGTGCTGATTTGAGTGGCATCAACTTAGACAATGCAAATCTTTCAGGTGCAGATTTGAGTGAAGCAATTCTAACAGGTGCATACCTTCAAAGTACAAACTTCAGTAAAGCATCGCTGAGAGGTGCTAATTTAAGTTGCGCCATTGCTGGCTCAGCGAATCTCAACTGGGCCGACCTTAGCGGTGCAGATTTGACCAGGGCAAACTTTAGTAGTGCTATTTTAAATTATGCTGACTTAGAGCGGGCAACTCTGATAGGAGCAAACTTAAATAATGCTAAATTAGGTCGCACCAATTTAGACGAAGCAAATTTGAGCGGTGCAAGTCTAGATAGTACGGACATACGTCTAGCTTCTTTGTATAAAGCAAACCTAAGTAAAGCGAATCTGAATAAGGCTGATTTGACTGAGGCAGATTTGCGGGAAGCTGACTTAACTATGGCAAATTTGAATGAGACAAATTTGACTGAGGTAAAACTTCAAAAAGCTAAGTTTCCGAAAGCTATTCTGCACGGTGTTGATCTGTCAAGAATGAATTTGACTAATGCAAATCTAGAAAGAGCCAATCTGCGAGGAGCGAACTTAATGAGAGCAAATCTAACTACAGCAAGTTTAAAAAGGGCAGACTTGACTGAGGCTCAAATCTATGGCTGGAATATCAAAAATGCAGACTTAACTGGTACAATAATGCCCGATGGAGAAATATACCAGCCCGAAACCTCTGACGGAGAAATCTACCAGCCCGAATCCTCCGAAACATTATCCCAAAAAGAGACATCTATGACTCGCAAAATTATTCGTACTGACAAAGCACCCGCCCCCGTGGGCCCTTACAATCAAGCCATTGCCGCAACGGGCACTATGCTGTTTGTAGCCGGTCAAATTGCGATCGACATTAGACTAAACGATATTGTCTACACCGACGACGTGGCAAAACAAACCGAACAAGTCATGGCAAATCTCGAAGCCATTCTCACAGAAGCCGGCGCTACTTGGTTGGATGTGGTAAAAACTACGGTTTTCCTCAAAGATATGAATGATTTTGCCGCTGTGAATGCGGTTTATGCGAAATATTTTGATGCGGAAACAGCACCGGCGCGCGCTTGTGTGGAGGTTTCGCGTTTGCCGAAAGATGTGTTAGTAGAGATTGACTGTATTGCTGTGATTTGATTTCATCTTCTTTGAGAAACCAGGCTTTTTCAATAAGCCTGGTTTCTGGATATTTGGTTTTTTTTAATATTTCTGAGTGATTTAACCGCAGAGGGCGCAGAGGGCGCTGAGAAAGAGGGGAGAGAGATGAATAATTTGAACGTTTACTTATAGCAACCGCCGAGGGTAAAGTGCGCGACTTTATTAACTTCTACAGCCGATCGCACTTTTGTGGATCTGTCGCTGTCGCGCACCTACTCCCAAATCAATCTGAAACAATCAGATTTAATCTCAATTAGCAATTAGCAATTACTAATCATTAGTTAGCAATTAGCAATTAGCAATTACTCTACAAGTAATTACCAATTACCAACCGTAAACTATTTATTCAGCGCTTCGCGGGCGGCTACCGCTTCGTCGGGATGAATATTCAAGCGGGTCAAATTAATTCGACCTTTATTGTCAATTTCTCGCACTTTGACAATTACTTCATCGTTTACAGCTAACTCGTCTTCCACTTTGCCAACGCGGTAGTCTGCTAACTGGGAAATGTGAATCATTCCTTCTTTTCCGGGCAAAATTTCCACAAAAGCGCCGATCGGAATAATTCGAGTTACGCGGCCGACATACACGTCTCCTGCATTCAACTTGCGCGTCATGCCTTGGACAATGTTGTAAGCCCGCTGAGCTTTTTCGCTGTCGTTACCAGCAATTGTCACGGTTCCGTCGTCTTCGATGTCAATTTTGACACCAGTTTCTTCGGTGATGGCTTTGATCGTTTTGCCACCAGGCCCAATTACCAAACCGATAAATTCTGGATCGATTTTCAGGGTTAGCAAACGAGGTGCAAACGGCGACATTTCCTTGCGGGGAGTGTCGATGGTTGACAGCATTCTTTCTAGAATGTGCAGTCTCGCCGGTTTGGCTTGGCGGATGGCGGTGGCAATCACATCTAAGGGCAAACCTTTGATTTTCATATCCATCTGCAAAGCAGTAATCCCGGTGTCGGTACCTGCTACTTTGAAGTCCATGTCGCCTAAAAAGTCTTCAATTGCCTGAATGTCAGTCAAAATTCGGACTTCATCGCCTTCTTTAATTAAGCCCATTGCCGCGCCGCTGACGGGTTGGGAAAGGGGAACGCCTGCATCCATTAATGCTAGCGTTGAGGCGCAAACTGAACCCATTGACGTGGAACCGTCGGAAGAAAGGATTTCTGAAACTACGCGAATCACGTAGGGGAAATCTTCTTTGGATGGCAAAACCGGCAGCAAAGCGCGTTCTGCGAGGGCTCCGTGACCGATTTCTCGGCGGCCGGGCGATCGCATCGGCTTGGTTTCTCCTACCGAAAACGGCGGGAAATTGTAGTGATGCAGGTAGCGTTTGTCTTGCTGCGGGTGCAAGTCGTCTCCTAAGTCTTGGGCGTCGCCCGGGGTTCCCAGGGTAGCTGCGGACAAGACTTGGGTTAACCCCCGATTAAACAACGCACAGCCGTGTACTCGCGACGGCAGCACGCCTACGCGACAAGAAACGGGTCGCACCTCGTCTAGCTTGCGACCGTCTACGCGGATGCCATCTTCGAGGATCTGCTTCCGCATCATTTTTTTGGTAACGTCTTTGAAAACGTTGCCGATCGCCTTGCTGTTGGCAGTGGCGGCTACTTTTACCGGGTCCTCTTCCGGGAGTTCGGCGATCGCAGCTTCGACTTCATTTGCCTTAACTTCGTCTAATGCTGCATTCCGTATTGTTTTGTCTTTTTCAAATCTTGACAAAATGATGCGGATGGGTTCTTGGGCGCGATCGCGAATGAAGGTTTCCAGGGCCGAATCTTGCGATGGCCGTTCCTCTACCACCAAATCGATGCCCAATTCCGCCATAATTTCGCGCTGGGCTTGAATCAAGTCACAGGCTGCTTCATAACCGAAGTCGATCGCCTCGATGATATCCTGTTCGGGCAACTGGTTGGCGCCGGCTTCTACCATGATTACTCCGTCAGGAGAACCAGCTACCACGAGATCCAACTCGCCTTCTTTGATTTCGCTGTAGGTGGGGTTGATAATGAAATCGTCCCCTACCAAACCGACTCGCACCGCCGCCATCGGCCCGTAAAACGGCATTTTTGCCAGCAGTATCGCTACGGAAGCCCCCGTCACCGCCAAAACGTCCGGTGGCACTTGTTCGTCCATCGAAACCGTTGTGGCTACAACTTGGATGTCATCTCGCAGCCAGCTTGGAAATAGCGGACGCAGCGGTCGATCGATCAAACGGCCAGTCAAAGTTACTTTTTCTGGGGGACGCCCTTCCCTTCGCAAAAATCCACCGGGAATTTTACCGCCAGCGTAGAGTCTCTCTTCGTAATCCACCAACAGGGGCAGGAAATCAATTCCTTCTCTCCCCTGCGATCGAGTCGCTGTCACCAAAACCGCCGTGTCACCCGACTGAATCAAAACTGCACCGCCTGCTTGAGGCGCTAGTAAACCAATCTTCAGTCTAATATCCCGTCCATCGAAGGATATTGACTTGTCTATCTCTACCATGTAGCACTGCTTCCTTATCTACCACATTCTTTCTCTGTCGGGATCGTAACATTACCACAGGATGTTTGAGAGTCCGACACCAAAAGACAGGGATAATCGCCTCGCGATCGACTGTCTGCGTCTGGCTTGTAAGCATTTATACTAAAAAATTATTTTTTGCAGTCAAAGGTGGATTCTCCGGTCGATTCTCCGGTCGATCGTCCGCTAAACGCCTTCCATAGATGGTACGATCAATTTTCGTTTGGGAATTGGGACGTTGAAGGAAGAAGGAACAGGGATTTAGTTATCTAAGTCAGGGAATAAGCCGTAAGGTGTGTCATCAGTACCTAAATATACAGGTTCTACCTAATTCCTATCAGGCTTAAAATTACCTCGGTTTGTTTTAAATAAAATTTTCATAAATCCCTATAAATGCTGTAGTCAACCTCGCACTTAAATACAAATATCAGGGTAAAAAATATGGCAATTTTACACGGCAGTTGGCTCATAGAGAATGAAAAAAGTTGCTTATTTATTTGGGGAGAAACTTGGCGAAAAATTGGTGCTATTGAAGCTAGGGAATCGGGGATAAATTTACCGCATCCCTTAGCAATGACCGAATCGGAATTTAAGACTTTCCTAAATTCCTTGCAGCAGTCGGGAAAACTGGATTGGCAATTACCGGAAACCGCAGAAACTCTACCGGAAAAAAGCAAAAAAACTAGGCGATCGCCCAAAACTCAAAACGCAGCAGAAATTAGCCCACCCAACTCCTCAATTAAAAGGGAAATTCGGGCGATCGCACTTCCCACCCAAATCTCAGAAGCGAACGCAAATCTGATGCCGCAGCACTCAGCAGCAGCACTGGAGCAACCGGCCAAAATCGAGGAAATTTACCTTTATCCCTGGCAAGTTGAGGGTTTTTGTCTCAACCCTCAAGCAGCTTTTGTTTTCTTGCAATCACTACCGCTTAACAGCACGGAACCAGACTCTTTTGTCGGCTCAGATTTGCGTTTTTGGTCTCATATTGCTAGGTGGAGTTTGGATTTGTTGGCAAGATGCAAATTTTTGCCGGGATTGGAGAAACAGTCCGACGGTTCTGCTATTGCCAAATGGCAACCGTTGTTAGATAGTTCTACAGATAAACTCCGCCTTGCCACTTTTGTCAAGCAAATGCCGACGGCTTGCAGAACATATCAATCGAAGGAAGGTTCGGCAGCGGATTTTGTAACGGATGTAACGGATGTCAGTCCGATGTCCGTCGGAAGAAGGAAGAAGGAAGAAGGAAGTTCGGCAACGGATTCTGTAACGGATGTAACGGATGTAACGGATGTCAGTCGGATGTCCGTCAGAAGAAGGAAGAAGGAAGAAGGAAGTTCGGCAACGGATTCTGTAACGGATTCTGTAACGGATGTCAGTCCGATGTCCGTCGGCAGAAGGAAGAAGGAAGAAGGAAGAGGGGAAAAGGAAGAAGAATTCAGTCAATTGCCTTTAGCGGTGGATTTGCCGATGGGGGCGGAGGAATTGGTGTTAGGCTTTTTGAGCAGTATTGTAGATAGTCAAGTGCGAGGGGCTGGTAGCTCTACTTTAGAGATCAAAACAGTTTCTCCTGTGCGCGACTGGCTGCAAGCTTTGCAGCAGGAATCGGGGATAGTTCAAGTAGAAACAGCAGCATTGGAAAACTTGGCAACCAAGCTGAGTGCTTGGACTGCACCGCTGCAAAACCAATTATCTCAACAAAGTCAATTTCGCACTTGCTTTCAACTCATACCACCAGCGCCCGGTAAAGCCAATTGGAATTTAAATTATTGCTTGCAAGCAGCAGATGACACCGAATTTTTGGTGGACGCGACAACTGTTTGGAACAACTCAGTCGAGCGTTTGGCTTATGCGGGGCGAACAATAGAATTACCTCAAGAAACTTTGCTCAGCGGCTTGGGTTTAGCCTCGAAACTTTATCCGTTAATTGAACCGAGTTTGCAAGCACAGCGGCCTCAATCTTGCCAATTAAATCCGCTGCAAGCTTACGAGTTTATTAAGTCTGTAGCTTGGCGGTTTGCTGATAGCGGGTTGGGCGTAGTTTTGCCGCCGAGTTTGACAAAGACGGATGGTTGGGCGAGTCGTTTGGGTTTGAGCATTCAAGCGGAAACTCCGAAAGTGACTCCGGCGAAAGGTGGGGTGGGATTGCAAAGTCTGCTAAATTTTAAGTGGGAATTGACGATCGGCGGACAGCGCATTTCTAAGGCCGAATTTGACAGATTGACCGCGTTGAATTCGCCTTTGGTGGAAATTAACGGCGAGTGGGTGGAGTTGCGCGCGCCGGATGTGAAAGCGGCTCAAACTTTTTTTGCCAGCCGCAAAGAGCAAATGACTCTTTCTTTGGAGGATGCTTTGCGTTTGGCGTCGGGCGATACTCAGATGATCGAGAAATTGCCTGTGGTGAATTTTGAGGCTACGGGTCAACTTCAGGAATTGTTGAATACTTTGAGCGATAATCAAGCGGTAAGTGCGATCGCAACTCCGGCTAGTTTCCGAGGACAATTGCGGCCTTATCAAGCCCTAGGAGCAGGCTGGTTAGCATTCTTAGAACGGTGGGGTTTGGGTGCTTGTCTGGCGGACGATATGGGTTTGGGAAAGTGCATTTTACCACATTCTTTGCTTTTTCTTAATGGTTTTTTACAAAAAGCTGAAAAAATATGGGAAGCTTATGCCGGAAAAACAGAATTCGACGGTGAGGGCTTTTGGTCTGAACCTAACGAGCAATTACTGGTAAATTCCATAAATCAGGAAACAGGCAAAATTGTACAGGCTACTGTTCGACGGCTTTACCGCCAGCAAGTGCAAGAAAAGTTGAGAACAATCAAACTACAAGATGGTAGCAGCATCACAATTACCCGTCGCCACAAATTGTTAGGACGCGATGGCTGGACAAATGACCTCAAGGTGGGAGATTATGTTTGCGTTCCTGCTAAATTGTATTGGGAAGGAAAACCGGAAGATCCCGATTTAGTCAAGTTTCTGGCTTGGCAGATTGCTGAGGGATATGAGCAGCGCGATCAAGCAATGCTCACCATAACGCAGAAAGATGTGGCAGTTCTTGAAGAATTGCGTTTCACACTTCACCAATTAAGCAAAAAGTATGGGATAAAAATAAATAATCCTGCTGTTCGTACTCCCGGTAAGCAAAGAGCAGCATATTTAGCTGTGTGTAGTCGATCGTACCAAAGCTTTCTTGAGGCTAAAGGCTACGAGTGGGGGAAGCTGTCAGCCGAAAAAAGCTTCCCGCAATTCATCATGCAAGCCAATCTTGACAGCATACGGATTTTACTCAAAAACTACTTTGATGCTGAAGGTTCTGTCTTTCTTAACACGCGAACTATCGAAATTAGCACCGCTTCGCCTTTAATCATCCAACAACTTTCTACATTGCTGCGGCGCTTTGGAATTTGGCTGCGTATCGCCACTAAGCAGAAACGCGCCACCAATGGCAGCGGGATTTTTCGCACCTATTATATCGGTACTTTCGGCGGTAACTCAGCGCGCATATTTTTGCAGGAAATTGGCTTCGGTTCTCCCGAAAAACAGCGTAAATTAGAGCAGATTTGCGAATCGGCTTGCAACACCAATGTTGAGGGAATTCCTGCTTCCGATATCGTCGCTCGTGCAGTGGAAATTACAAAATTACCATTGCGCCATTTTGGAATGCACAACCCCGTTTACATCAACGGTTCTCAGGAGTTTTCCCACAGGAGTCTGGCAAGGGTAGTCGCTGGGATGGAAAATATTTTAAATGGGTCTGCCGAACAAGAATACCGTCAGCTAAAGCCTTCAAAGTGGACGAATCAGACTCTAGAAGCTTATGCAAATTTAGACACACAACAGCTAGATACAATCAGAGAAGGCTTACAACTTTTTCTAGACCAAGAAGTTTTTTATTGCCGGATAGAGCAAATTGAGGATTTTGAGTACCGTGGGTGGGTTTATGATTTTGAGGTGAGCAAGCATCACAATTTTGTTGCCAATAATATCTTGTGCCACAATACTATTCAGCTTATTACTTTTCTCCTGCACTTACAGGAACAAGATTCTCTAGAAGCGCCAACATTACTGGTTTGTCCGACATCGGTATTGGGCAACTGGGAGCGCGAAGTCAAGAAATTTGGCCCGACGCTAAAGGTGTTAGTTCACCACGGAGACAAGCGCGCTAAAGGCAAAGCATTTGCGGCTGAAATTAAAGGAAAGGATTTAATAATTACCAGTTACGCCTTGGTGTTTCGTGATGCGAAGGAATTTCAAGGCCTTAAATGGCAAGGATTGGTTTTGGATGAAGCGCAAAATATTAAAAATTCCGAGGCTAAGCAGTCGCAAGCGGTGCGGCAAATCGAGGCATCTTTTAGAATTGCGCTGACAGGAACTCCGGTGGAAAATAGACTGCAAGAATTGTGGTCAATTTTGGAGTTTCTCAATCCTGGCTATTTGGGGCCGCGCAATTTCTTTCAGCGCCGATTTGCAATTCCGATCGAGAAATACGGCGATCGAGAATCATTGCAGAGTTTGCGATCGCTCGTTCGGCCTTTCATCCTCCGCCGCCTGAAAACAGACAAAGAAATCATCCAAGATTTGCCCGAAAAACAGGAGATCACTGTATTTTGCGGGCTGGCGGCTCAACAGGCGGCATTATATCAGAAAATAGTCGAAGAGTCAATAACTGAATTAGAGTCAGCCGAAGGCATTCAGCGCCGGGGAATGATTCTGGCTTTGCTGGTAAAACTCAAGCAACTTTGCAACCATCCGGCTCTTGTGAAAGCCGAAGCTAAGCCGAAAGAATTGGAGATTAAGAGTCAGGAATCGGGGAAATTGCAGCGGTTGGTGGAAATGTTAGAAGAGGTGCTCGCTGAGGGCGATCGGGCTTTAATTTTTACTCAATTTGCAGAATGGGGAAAACTCCTGAAACCGCATCTAGAACAGCATTTAGGGCGAGAAGTTTTGTTCTTGTACGGAGGAATTCGGCAACAGCAGCGGGAAGAAATGATCGATCGCTTCCAGCACGACCCCCAAGGCCCGCCGATTATGATTTTATCTTTAAAAGCTGGCGGCACAGGTTTGAACTTAACCAGAGCAACCCACGTTTTCCACTATGACAGATGGTGGAATCCGGCAGTAGAAAATCAGGCCACTGACCGCGTATTTCGCATCGGTCAAACTCGCAACGTGCAAGTGCACAAATTTGTCTGCACGGGTACGTTAGAGGAGAAAATACACGATATGATTGAAAGCAAAAAAGCTCTAGCCGAACAAGTTGTCAGCGCCGGCGAAAACTGGCTCACCGAGCTAGATACAGACCAACTTCGCAATTTACTAATTCTCGATCGCAATGCTATTATAGAAACAGAAGAAGAATAATATGATTAATTACCAATTCCCAACAGCACGACACGGATGTCACGGATACACGGATAGCTTTTTTTTCCTTTCTGACCGAAAGCATCCAGGATACAAGCCCCCGAATTCATTCCGAAAGCAGACTCAGTACCCAGAAATAAAAAACCTGTATCCGAGAAACTTGCCCCCCGAGTTTATCCGTGGGGTCAATTCTTCAAATCTAAAATCTAAAATCTAAAATCTAAAATCGATTGACTCCAGCATCCCAATTACCTGTGTGGCCAATGCCCGATGCCCAATTCCCAATTCCCGATTGAAGCCAGAAGGAAGAAGGAAGAGGGAAGAAGGAAGAGGGTAAGAGAAGGAGATAGGGAAAATTCCCTGTTTGGCCAAGGCCCGATTCCCAATTCCCAATTCCCGATTGCCGATTGCCGATTCCCAATTCCCAAATCTAAAATCTAAAATCTAAAATCTAAAATCGAATGATTGACAGAGAATGGTGGACACAACAGTGGTTAGATTTAATCAATACCTACCGCTTCAAAAAGCGCTTAGAACGTGGCTGGCAGTACGCGCGCGAAGGTAAAGTTCTCAGCATTAAATTTCCCAATCAAGAAGTAATTGCCGTAGTTCAAGGAACAGATCCCAAACCCTATCAAGTTTCTTTAGGGCTCGACACATTGAGCGATGAAGATTGGGATTATGTGATTGAAAATATGTCGCAAAGAGCAGTTTTTTCAGCTAAGTTACTAGCAGGAGAAATGCCGCACAATATTGAAGATGTATTTGCAGCAGCAGGCAAAACGCTATTTCCGTTAAGTTTGTCAGATATTCGATCGCGCTGTAGCTGTCCTGACCCCAAAAATCCTTGCAAACACATCAGTGCAGTATACTACTTATTGGGCGATCGCTTCAGCGAAGACCCCTTCGTACTCTTTCAATTGCGAGGCAGAACCAAAGAGCAAATCTTGACAGCACTTCGTCAAAGACGAGGTACGCAAGGAGAGGAAAATTCCCAACTCAACTCCGGCGAAAATTCCCCCACAGCGAATTCTAAATTGCCAAAGGTCGATCGCTTTTGGGAATACAACCAGCAGCTAGAATCATCTTTAGTAGTTATTGTACCGCCGCCCAGCAGCGAAACAGTATTAGATATCTTAGGCCCAATTCCCCTCGCAACCGACGGAAAAGGAACCGCTAGCAAATCCTCGCCCGCATCAGACGCACTGAAGCAGCATTTTAGCAAAATCTACCAAGCAGTTAGCCAGCAAGCAGTTTTAGCAGCACTGAAACGGGGCGAAGGAGATTAACATAATTTATCCGCAGACAGGATAGTAGGGAATATGACCGATCACAAATCAGGCTTTCATACCCCTTTGATTCTTTAGTTTCTCTCTGCTGGAACGAGAGTTTTTCTAGAATAGATTGCAACCGAGAAGTCTTACTTTTTGCGATTTCAGTTTACAGTTCCCGCAAATTACTCATAATCTCTATCAATTCCTGGGGGCGTTGAATCAAAAAATCGGGATTGTGTGCAGCCAAAGCCTCCTGAGAATTAAAACCCCAAGCTACAGCCATTACCTTAATTCCTGTTTTTCTAGCAGCTTCTATATCTCTAATCTCATCTCCCACATAAACGACTTGTTTAGGATTTATATGTTCTCTTTTTAACCAGCTATTAATAACTTTATGTTTACCAAAAGTTGACCCAGAGTAAATAAATGTGAAAGTGTCTTGCAAACCATTTTTTTCCAGCGATGCCAAGACGTTTTCTCGGGAATTAGATGTGATAATGCCCAGTTGAAATCCTAGTTTTTTTAACTCCAGTAAAACTTCTTTAATTCCCGGAAATAATTGAATGTTGGGAATTTCGCTTCGTAACTCTGCTTTCAACATTCTAATCAACAGTGGGAATTTGAAGATAGAAATGCCAGAATACTGAAGGAGTTGCCAAGAAGTTAAATTGCTCAGTTGAGCGATTTGCTCTTTAGTTGCAGACTTAAAGCCTAATTCTACTGACAAACGGTTGGTGATGCTCAGAAGAATATCGATTGTATCTGCTAAAGTACCGTCAAAATCAAAAATAATTACTTTGGTCATTGGACAATAGCAAATAAGGAACGGGGGAGCATACAATTTTAGATTTTAGATTTTAGATTTTAGCTGGGAATTACTTACTGTATAATATATTGACTATTGGCGCTCCGTTTTAGATTTTAAATTTTAGATTTTAGATTTTAGATGGGGAATGACTTAGTGCATAATATATTGACTATTGGCGCTGCGTAAATACCCTAGGGGTATTATCTATAGGGTAAGGTTCCCCCTAAGCACCCTGACGAACATCTCAACTTTTAAGGGTTAATTTGATTGGCTTTGGCATTTCGCCGCAGCATTTCGGGTTTAATGCGCCGCAGCGCCGAAGCGGTAAATCTGCGGTTCCATTCCTCGTCGGAAATGTCCGCTAATTCTGCAAGTGTCGGTGCTATGTTTTCAGGATAAGGCTCAAACTCTGCCACATCAGTTGGTTTCGCAAATCGCTGATTCCAAGGACAAACATCCTGACAAATATCGCAACCTGCTACCCAACCTTGTAAATTAGATGCAATTTCGTCGGGCAATTTTTCGGCTCGATTCTCGATCGTGTGATAGGCTATACATCGATCGGCATTCACCACAAAAGGCTCAGTAATTGCCCCCGTCGGACAGGCCTCAATGCAGCGAGTACAAGTACCGCAATGTTCCGTATGAGACTCATCGGGCGCTAACTCCAAATTAGTCAAAATTTCGCCCAAAAACACCCAAGAACCGTATTCGCGCGAAATTACATTACCATTTTTGGCAATCCAACCAATCCCGGCACGTTGCGCCCACATTTTATCCTGAACCGGCCCGGTATCAGCATAATACCGCGCTTCAATTCCCTCGCCTTGCGATCGCACCCAATTTGCCAAAACCTTCAGTTTTTTGTGCAAAATTCTGTGGTAATCCCGCCCCCAACCGTAGCGAGAGATTTTAGCGTATTCGCTCCCTGCCTCGACCCCCCCCTCACAAGGGGGATTTGAGGGGCGTTGGTGAGGTGTGTAGTAGTTGATGGCGACACATATTAATGACTGCACCTCTGGCATTATCAATCGAATATCCTGCCGTTTCGGATTTGCCATCCACGCCATATCCGCCTGATAACCCTTGTCCAGCCAAGCCTGCAATCTTTGTTTTTCTATATCGAAATCCGCGTCTTTTGAGGCTATCCCGACTTTGTGAAATCCCAACTCAAGGGCTTTTTGCTTCACCAAAATGCTGCTAATTGGCGCTTTCATTTGATACCAGGCAAATATTTACCTTTTGTATTGACTATTTTGATTTTATATGATAAAGAAATTTTTAACGATCGGTTTCCTAAATAACCTAATTCGGCGCACAGTCTAGTGACGGCGATCGCAATTTACCAAACCATTGATCATAGTTTTATAACTCAGCTATATGTAATTTATATTTGCAAAAATTAACAGAACGTTACATGATGTTAATCAAGGGAGCTTGAGGTTTCCTAACTCAAGTACCTCACTAAAACCACAAATCCCACAGCATATACATGGCAGTTAGCATTCAATCCGCTCAATCTATCTTCTCAAACACCGAGATTGCTAGCGTTGTTCCGGCTACCACCGAAGCCTTCTACAAACTCAGCGTTGAAGACCAACTAGCCTTGCTCTGGTATGCCTACACCGAAATGGGCGTTTCCATCACCGCAGCAGCTCCGGGAGTAGCCAGCATGGCGCTTGTCGAAGGCATCCTCAGCGAAATCAAGCAAATGTCGCCGGCAGCTCAAAGCAAAACCATGTTTGACCTAGCCAGCAACGCCGACACAACCATAGGTCGGATTTACACTTCCTTGCGCGTCAACACCAAACTCGGTTTCTGGTACGAGTTGGGACAGTTGATGAAACAGGGCCTTGTCGCTCCGATCCCCGCTGGCTATCAAATGTCTCCCGAAGCCACCGCAGTTCTCGAAACCATCAAGAAACTCGATCCAGGCCAGCAAATTACCGTACTTCGGAATACCGTAGTTCACATGGGCTACGACCCCGATTTCAGCCAAGAGTACGGCAAACGCTCTGCCCCCCGCAGCACTCCCACCGCTCCAGAAGAGCGGGTGAAAACCCAAATTGAGGGTATTAGCGAGCAGACTGTCCTCAACTACATCGACTACATGAACGCCTTCGACTTCACCCCAGCCGTCGGTTTATTTGCAGAAGAAGGTGCCCTGCAACCGCCTTTCCAAAAGCCGATCGTCGGTCGCGAAGCTATCCTCAACTATATGCGGGAAGAGTGCGTCGGACTGAAAATGATGCCCCAGCAAGGCGTCTCGGAACCCGCCGAAGATGGCTACCGACAAGTGAAAGTCACCGGTAAAGTCGAAACTCCCTGGTTCGGATCGAATGTGGGAATGAACATTGCATGGCGGTTTTTGCTCGATCCCCAAGGTCAAATTTTCTTTGTGGCGATCGACTTGTTGGCATCTCCTAAAGAATTGCTCAATTTGATCCGCAAATAGAATATTCTTGTTTGCTCTGTTAAACAGGCTTGCCCAGAAACCCAGATGCCATTAGGTGTCTGGGTTTATATCATTTTAGATTTTAGATTTTAAATTTTAGATTCAAGAATTTAAGGATGGAAAATGACTGATTGTATCAGGGTTTACAGCTTGGCTACACGGGAGCATCTCATATTTGTAAAAACACTTCTTCGGGCTCCTTCTTTCTTCCTTCTGACTCTTTCCTCCTGGCCCCTGGCTCCTGGCTCCTAACTCCAATTTTGGGATTAGCTGCTTTCATTGAGATGCTCCCGCCTACACTTGTATTTTTTGAAAGTAGGATTGATTTTGGTCGATCGCTCTGAAAGCTGCGTTCGACGCTCTGCGGTTCCCGATTCCTCCTTTTTTCGGAGAATTATTTTCCTACCCCTACTTATATCTTTTGAGGGATTTGCTGCGACAAAGAGAATGATTACAGTATACTCATTCATTTGAAATCACTTGTTTTATGACCGCCACAACTCGACCTATTTTAACTAACTCTATAAAGATTGCAGGCATCACAATGCCAGGGATACTGCAATATTTTGAAACTTTAAACGCGGGGGACTTTGAAGCGACGGCTAATTTATTTGCCGATGATGGGGTTATGCACGCGCCGTTTGAAGATCCAATTATCGGCAGGATTGCGATCGCCACTTATCTAAAAAAAGAAGCACGAGGAATGCAGCTAGACCCCCAGAAAGGTGTCAGCCAAATTTTAGAAGATGGCAAAGTAGAAGTTCAGGTCAGCGGTCGGGTGCAAACTTCCGCATTTGGTGTTAATGTCGGATGGCTATTCTTGCTCAATTCTGACCAAAAAATCCTTTCTGTCACCGTCAAACTGTTAGCTTCTCCCCAAGAATTGCTAAGTCTGCGGTCACAGAAAAAATTTGATGTTTAATAAACTGTTTGAGCTTTAAATTGCCTATTTTGGTTTGACCTGTCGATCGCACGTAATAGCTAAAGTGGTGCGATCGACAGGTTAAGCGGCTTTTTATGGCCATAATGAGGTAGAAACCGGGTTTTTATCCCCATCTTTGGTGAAGAGCCACTCACGGTATAAAAATCCCGCTTCTGCGGTATTTGTGCGATCGGGACTTTACCCCTACAATCTTAAAGTCTCGTGTTGGGCTGACCCTACTGCACGAAAAATTGGCTGTCACCGCAGCGTGCGACAGACAGCCAAAGCGAGTCTCAAAGTGCATTGTCAATCACTAATCACTTATGACTAATGACTAACGACTAATTAAGATTTTTCCGGCAAACTCGCTTCCAACTTTAGACAGTTGCGACCGTCTATTTGCAAACTGTAGTCCACCCGATCCATAAGTCTGCTCATAATCAGCCAGCCGTAGCCGCTTTCCTGTTTAGCTTCCGGCCTCGGGGGATTGTAAGTATCCATTTCGTAACCTTTACCGTAATCCCAAATTTCTAAACCAATATCCCTATTTTTTAAATTCAAACGAATTAACACGGGCAAATTGGGTTGATCTTTGTGAGCATGGCGGATCACGTTAGAATAGGCTTCTGCTAACACCAAGCGCAAACGATTCGACTGACGTGGCCAATCGACGTGCTCTCCTAGCTCTACTTCTAAACTGCTCAGCAACCAATTTTCAACAATTGTTAAAAACCGCAAGTCGCTTGGCACATGAAGCTCAGTATTCATAAAAAAATCCCGTAAGTTTGAAAACCCTGTGTCTTCCAGGTATGAAATACGACGAGCCGAATGGATTCGGCCTCAATACTTGTCGCTAATCGGGGGATACTAGCCTTTTGTGTTTAAAAATCAGGCATTCGTCATTCGGCAGAAGGCAGAAGTTAAGAGTATAGTTGAAAACTTTAGTTATGGGTCTAAAGCCCATTAACAATTGATAATTATACCGAGACTGCAAGCAGCGAGGTATAAAAAATCTTTGTTTCAATCCCCGGCTTTTAAGCTGTGGTTTTTTCTGACCAATGCCTTCTACCTTAACCTTTTACAGGTGTTTAATCCCCTCGGAAAGCGATTCAGGAAACTAGCAGCGCCATCGCCGGCTAGGTTTTTTACTGTTGACGATAACGCCGTCCTTTGCAGGACTACTCTGTGGGCCGTCAACCAGCAGTGCTTAAGTTTTTTCGGCTCTCACCCCCGACTAGGCGTCGGGAGTCGCTGACAGATTCAAAGAACCTCCAGAGAGAGTATGGTTTGGTCGTCTTCCTGAACGGGATTGTCGGCTCGGATGTGAGCCAACAAATTGTCCAAGTTGAAAGAACCAGGTTCCTGAATCAAGAGTTGCCAAAGCCCTTCTTGTTGTAGCATAGAACGGGTTGGTACACCCCCTGCGACCGCTTCAGTGGTCACGCTAGCTTCAGTAATTCCGTCACTCGTCAGCAGAAATACATCTCCTGACTTTAATTCAATCGTACCTGCTTTGCCTCTCCAAACTGGTAGTATCCCCAAGGGAATGCCACGAGCTTTCAGGAAATTCGGCTCGGCTGGCGTTTTACCGCTAGCGGCTTGAGCTTTCACCTCCGAGTGAGACCACACAATCGGGTAAATGTGACCGGCATTAGCAAACGCGAGGTGTCCCGTTGACGGAGTGTAACGAGCTACAACCATTGTAATAAAATGGTTGTTGCCGATCAGGTCGTCAGACATACTGCTATTCATGTTCTGCATAACTTGATCGGGCTCTGGAGAAACTTCTTGGGAAAGTTCCCGCCGCATCACCGAAATCGCGCTCGCCATAAATAGAGCCGCCGGAACTCCCTTACCCGAAACATCTCCCACCGCTATCCAAATATCCCCTTGGGAGTGGACGTAGACTTCAAAAAAGTCGCCACCAACTTCCCGCGCGGGATAGCAGCAAGCTTGCACTCTGACTGTTTCAAAATCCGGCCAACTTTGGCGCAACAAGTTTGTTTGGATTTGGCGAGCCACTTCCAACTCGTTTTGCATCTGCTTGGCTAAATCCAGAGTTCGCTGGTAGAGCTTAGCTTGAGACAGGGCGAGAGCAGCTTGAGCTGCTACACCTTCTATTAACTCTATATCTTCTGCCGACCAAGGGTTAGTACCGCCAATCTGGGACAAAGCCAGTACCGCCAGCAATTCTTGCTGGTAAGTCAGGGGCACAGCAATCTCAACCGAGTTACCATGCCCCCCACTGTTTGAGTTCACTTGAGTTTGGCGGGTGGCTACAGCTTGAACCAGCAAATTTTCATCAAAAGAAAAGCTACTGGCATCGTCGGTTTGGGCTTGGTAGGGGAAGGTACTCGGCAATAGTCGATCGCTCTCTACCGGCCGCAGCATACAATAGTTGGCCTCAAAAGTTTGACCTACGGTTTGAACAATAGTTTGTACCATACTAGAGTAATCTAGCGACCCGCGAATGACGCTCATTACCTCATTGAAAAGAGATTCCTTGCGTAAAGCGCGGCGCAATGCAACGCTGCGCTGCTTGTAGTATTTGTAAGTTTCTGAGGCTTGATTGATCACCAATTTGAGTTCTTCTGGATTCCACGGTTTGGTGATGTATTTGAAAACTTGACCTGAGTTGATGGCCTCAACCAAATCTTCAACATCGGTGTATCCCGTTAGCAGAATCCGAATCGTATCGGGAAATCGCTCGACTGTTTTCCCCAAAAACTCGGTGCCATTCATTTCTGGCATCCGCTGGTCAGATATAATCACAGCCATCTCGCCCTGTTCGTCTAGAACTTCCAGGGCGCTGAGGGCGCTATCTGCTTTGTAAACCTGAAAGTCGCGTCGAAACGTCCGGTACAATAAATCCAAGTTGTCGGGTTCGTCATCGACTACCATCAGTTTCAGCTTGCTTCCATCTCCCCGACTCATCTTTCTTCCCCCTTGAAAACCCCCACCATAGCTGTAATCAGCAAGGTGGCGGGAGGAAAAGGGGGGCTGGATATATGCAACATATCAGTTACGTCAAGTTGAGTTAAAGAAACCCGTTTTACCTCAAGGTGAGCATTCCTTTCGCACCATCTGTTCGCACAACAGATGAGAGGCTTTCGATACTGTAACCCGCCTCGGTAGGCCGCTTCAATAGGGAAAATTCCCGAGTCAGCTTTCACGCTGTGATACGAGCAATCACCTTGTTAGCAGTCGGTACTTTTCTAAACACACCAGCATTCAAAACGGCTAATTAATGCTCTGATTCCAGAGTTCTTAACTAGCTGGGCACTGTCCTCGGTGTGAATTTTAACATTTACTACTAACGCAGGTATTGCTACCTAAGTCTGGTCAACACCGGCTGTATTTCAAGCCCCACTGTACCCGGAGGGTTAGTGGTGGGTTGTTGGCGCTATTCCCTAGATCTTTGCCGAATCGTACTTGATTGCTGCATGCAAGTCTCCCTAATCTCTGAACTTTTTGCAGCAAGCATATTACTACTGCCGAATCAAGTTATTCTTTCTGCCAGTCTGAGCTTAGCAGAACGAGAGCGGGGATTTCTAGCGACTTCTTCGGATTGCGGCCCGATCGGCTTTTTTGTCAGTACCTGCAAACTGGGTGTTCCTCTGAGTTGGTGCTTGACTGGTCGGTCTTCCAGACTGTGAAATGTAATGATTCCGATTCTCCCACCTGGTTTTAACCACCTGGGCGCTTGGTTGAGGAAAGTTTCTAAAGAAGCGAGTTCGGAGTTGACAGCTATCCTTAAAGCTTGGAAAGTACGGGTGGCCGGATGGATTCTGCCGTTGCGCTGCTTGGGGGGGAAGCTGGAGGCGATCGCCCCTGCAAGTTCTGTTGTAGTTTGAAAAGGACGCCCTTGCACAATCCGCCTTGCGATGCGCCGCGACAGCCGCTCCTCGCCGTACTTGTAAATAATATCTGCTAGTTTAACTTCTTCCCAGTGGTTTATAATCTCTTGGGCTGTCAAAGATTGCTGCTGGTTCATACGCATATCTAGTTGAGCTGGGTGGCGAAAACTAAATCCTCGTTCTGGTGTATCGAACTGAGCAGAGCTGACGCCCAAGTCTGCTATGATACCATCAAACTCGGCCTCTGAGGACTGATATTCAGCAAAGTTGCCGTGCCAAAACTCCACGGGCGAGTTGGCAAATCGGGCTTGGCAAAAACGGATGGCTTGTTCGTCGCGGTCGATCGCCACCACTGTAACATCTGGCGCCGCCGCTAAAATCAAACTCGTGTGTCCCCCGCCCCCAAGCGTCGCGTCCAAATAGTGCCCGCCTGCACGCACAGCCAAACCCGCCATTAATTCTTGACCCAAAACTGGAACGTGATAGGTGTCCATACTGACATCTGATCCAGGGGTATGCTTCTCAGAGAGCTCGATATCCTTCATAATCTATAAAGCGAAACAAAAATCAACAATAGTCAGTAATCATTAATTCATTTAATTATGTCAAGAATTGAGACTAGAACCGAACCGATGGTGCTCAACATGGGGCCGCACCACCCATCCATGCACGGGGTACTCCGGCTAATCGTCACCCTAGACGGGGAAGATGTGGTGGACTGCGAGCCAGTTTTGGGCTATCTGCACCGGGGGATGGAAAAAATTGCCGAAAACCGCACCAACGTGATGTACGTGCCCTACGTGAGCCGCTGGGACTACGCTGCGGGGATGTTTAACGAAGCGGTAACAGTCAATGCACCGGAAAAGTTGGCAAATATTGCTGTCCCCAAACGGGCTAGTTATATTCGGGTAATTATGCTGGAGTTGAACCGGATTGCTAACCACTTGATGTGGGTAGGGCCGTTTTTGGCGGACGTGGGGGCGCAAACTCCGTTTTTCTATACTATGCGCGATCGCGAACCAATTCTCGACTTGTGGGAAGCAGCGACCGGTTATCGCATGGTTAATAATAACTATTTCCGCATTGGCGGAGTTGCCGCCGATTTGCCCTACGGTTGGGTAGATAAGTGCCAAGATTTCTGCGATTATTTTGTTCCCAAAATTGACGAATACGAACGTTTAATTACCAACAATCCAATCTTTCGCCGCCGGATTGAAGGGCTGGGTACTATTTCTCGCAACGAAGCGATTAACTGGGGACTTTCCGGCCCCATGTTGCGCGGTTCCGGCGTAAATTGGGATTTGCGGAAAGTTGACCATTACGAATGTTATGACGACTTCGACTGGGAAGTCTGTACCGAAGCTGCTGGCGATTGTTTAGCCCGGTATTTAGTACGGATTCGGGAGATGCGCGAGTCTGTTAAGATTATCTATCAAGCCTTGAAAGGACTCCCCGGCGGCCCTTACGAGAATTTGGAAGCTAAGCGCTTAGAAAGCGGGCCCAAATCAGATTGGAATGGTTTTGACTATCAGTTTATTGGCAAAAAAGTTGCCCCGACTTTTAAGATTCCCAAGGGCGAACATTATGTCCGCGTTGAAAGCGGCAAGGGTGAGTTGGGGATTTATATTATCGGGGATGATAGTGTGTTTCCTTGGCGCTGGAAGATTCGGGCTGCGGATTTTAATAATTTGCAGATTTTGCCTCACATTGTGCGCGGCGTGAAGATTGCGGATTTGGTGGCGATTTTGGGGAGTATCGACATTATTATGGGCTCGGTTGACAGGTAGTTTTGGTCGGTTTTTATCAGAGAATTTAACCCGGTTTTTTTGTGGAAACCGGGTTGAATTTTTTTTAACCGCAGATGAACGCGGATAAACGCGGATGGATATCGATTAATATTGCTATTAACGTCGGTAAAATGTACCTTATTTCTCTCTTCTCTCTTCCTCTGTGCCCTCTGCGCCCTCTGCAGTTAATAAAAAAATCTCTTCTTCACAAATGAAATAACATCAACTTTGATTCGATAAATTATGAAAGCTCAGCAATCAGATATCAATGACAGCAACCCGGAACTCTGTGCTTTAATCGGCGAAAGAATTGCCGCCAGCCCGCAGCGGTGTATTACTTTTGCTGAATATATGAATTTGGCATTATATCATCCGCAGCACGGATATTATAATAGCGATCGCCCGTCGATCGGCAAACAAGGCGATTTTATCACGTCGCCTCATTGGGGTGCTGATTTTGCGGAGGTTTTGGCAGAGCAGTTTGTGGAAATGTGGGAATTTCTCGTTAGCGGAGCCCTCGAAGAGGATCGCCCTTTCAATTTCGCGATCGTAGAAATGGGCGCTGGGCGGGGAACTTTCGCCGAAAATGTGCTGCAATATCTGCAACGGCAACATCCCGACTTATTTAAAACTTTAACATACATAATTGTTGAAATTTCGCCAACACTTCAAGCCGAACAACGCCAAAGATTAAGTGAAATAAAGTGTGTTAAGTGGTGCAATTGGGATGAGATAGTTAATAATTCAATTGTCGGTTGTTTCTTTTCTAACGAGTTAGTGGATGCTTTGCCCGTGCATCAATTCATTCTGGAAGAAGGGCAAGTTAGGGAGATTTACGTTGCCGCAGAAACTCCCAAAAATGAAAAAGAAGAGATAAACTTTATTGAAGTAACTGGCGAAGTTTCCACGCCTAAAATTGCCGAATATTTGGATTTTGTAAGCATCGATTTGTCTGCTAGTGTTTACGGGGATGGTTATCGCAGTGAGGTGAATTTGGCGGCTTTGGACTGGATGAGTACAGTTGCTCAAAAGTTGCAGCGGGGATATTTGTTAACTATTGATTACGGTTATCCGGCGCACCGCTATTACAATCCGAGGCGCCGTGAGGGGACGCTACAGTGTTATTATCTGCACCGATATCACAATAATCCTTATATTAATGTGGGGCGGCAGGATTTAACGGCTCATGTTAATTTTACGGCGCTGGAAAGGCAGGGTGAATTGTGCGGTTTGGATGTGGTAGGGTTTACTCAGCAGGCTTTGTTTTTGATGGCGTTGGGTTTGGGCGATCGTATTGCTTCTCTGTCTACAAATGATGCGGAAGCATTGGATGTGGCAACGTTTTTGCGACGCCGGGAGGCTTTGCATCAATTGATCGATCCGATGGGTTTGGGGGGTTTTGGGGTTTTGGTGCAGTCGAAGGGGTTGAGGGAGGAGGAAAAAGTGCGCTCAATCACAGGTTTCACAGTGCCTTAAGTTAACTAGAATCAGCAACACGCACTCTTTTCCAATTACTTTTGTCATCACTTAAGCGCACTGACTCAGCGGCGGAAATTCCCATTTTCCCGAATATAAAGTAGATGGTAGCTTTAAACAATAGGCAGCAGGAATCACGTCAATTAACCACCAATTAAACATATCTCGTTGAGCCGCAGCAAAACCAGAAATAGCATCTCCGGTAATGGCATCATACAAAATATCCAAGATGGCATTGTAGGCTGTTTTGGTGTTGAGTGTTCGCAGCAAGCCGTAGAAGATATTATAAGCTTCGTCAGTAGCTTGATATTTTCCAATTTGGTTGATATTAGGAAACAACGTATCAGCCCAACTTTCTGGGATTTCACAACTATCCTTCAGCCAACAAGATACAATTGCTTCAACGATATCAGCTTTGTGTTCTTCAGGAAAGTAATGTTTAATGGTCGGTTTAGCTGCTAATGCTATTCCATAAGCCATATAGACGTATCGCTGATGGGATATTGCATCATTAGGCATTCCAAAGGCTGTCATTACTTCTACAAAGGCTTCTTCTACATTGCACTTTCCACCTCGTTCGTATAAATCGTCATATTTTCTGTCCCAAACCGTCTGAAGTGTTTGCTCTAATTGCTCTGGAATAATTGAGTTGCTGGGCAATTTAAAATCGGTGTAGTAGCCTATGTCAAACTCGAACATTGACTTTTCTTCGTTATGTATTTTGATTTTTTAGAGCGAGAGCTATCGCTCCCTCTTAAAATTCTAAGTAGTAGTCAGAATCGGACAATTTATAGAGACGGATATAGTCTCTGCCGTAATTTTGCAATGTCTGGCTCGTGACAGGCTCAAATTGCTGCAATGCACCACTTTGTTCTAACTTACCTTTGATCCAGCGACCTAGAATTTTTAAGTCTTCCTTAGATCTAAAGTTTTTGTGATTATCGCCTTGAGTGCGACAGGGAAAATTTGAACCATCATCAGTATAGGCGGTAAAATCCCCCTGGGGATAAACAGGATTATTTGTTGTTGCTGTATCTACTATAATTTCAACTTCATACCAATCTCTAGGGATAACCTTCCCGGTCGATTTACTTTCTCTTCCTTTTCCGAAAAAAGCATTTAGATTGGATTTTTGCTGAGCATCAACCCTGGATAAAGATATATCCACATAGGGCGTTGCGGGAGTTATGGCAGGTATGGACATTAAGTTACCTCACTTCACTAAAAAGTAAATTTAATTGTAATTGCTGTTGTGAAGCCTCTAATTCTGCGTGTTGTAATCGTTCCTTAATTGACATCATTTGCAACTTTTGATTTAACGTGTATAAATCTACTTTCGGATAATCCCCTTTAAATAGCGGAATCAGAGATTCAACCACGTCAACTATTCCATCTGGGGGAACTGCATTGCCAATTTGTCTTCTTACTTCAGTAATAGAACCTTCAAAAACAAAATCATCGGGAAAGGTTTGCAACCTAGCTCTTTCACGATTTGTCAATGAACGGGGTTCGGGATAATGATATCCCCAAGTACCACCACCACCACCAGCAATAATTGTAGCACAGGGTTTATCTGGATGAATTCGCCGATAAACGTGACTGATCATGCCTTTTACGTAATATGGACTATCCTTGGGAATATCAGTAAAATTCCCTCCGGGGTTAATTAGACTCAAAATTTCAATGGTTCGAGGCTGAATTTTCTGATGTTCCTGATTATATTTCACTTTTTCCACATTTTTGAGTGCTTCACCTGCTGTTCGATAGGGATATTTACGATTTTGTCCGTATTTGGGCTGAGGATGCACAAAGTTAAATTCTGTATCCATCCGAATGCCAACTAATAAAACTCTTTGGCGAAATTGGGGAACTCCGTAATCCGCAAAGTTGTAGAGTTTAGGTTTAACTAAGTAGCCCGGTGCGATACTTTCAAAGTCAGAGATTATTTGTTTTATTGCTTGATAATTATTGGCACTTAATAAACCTTTGACATTTTCTGCTACAAAAGCTTTGGGCTTTTTCTTGTTTACAAAATCGAGAAAGTATGTATATAAATTGCCTCTGGTTCCTTCAAGGCCGGGACGTTTCCAAATCATGGAAAAGTCTTGACAAGGAAACCCTCCTATACATATTTCTGCTTCGGGAACTTGTGCAATATCTATATTTTCTATGCTGTCGTTGACGATGACATCAGCAATGTTTCTGCTGAAAGTTTTGCAGGCGTATTTATTGGAGTCTATCGCCCAAACAACTTCAAATCCGGCTTTGTGGAAGGGTAAGTCCATGCCGCCACAACCTGAAAACAATGATATCAGTTGCGGTTTGGTTTTCCAGGCGATCGGCTTGAGACGTTCGATTAACATATTAGTTCGCATTAGGACAAGGGCGGGCTGGATGCCTGCACCACAAGATACTAATTATACCAAAACATCATGGTATTCGACTCATCAATTGATATTTCACTCTTCGTCATCTAACTCGATCCCGGCTTGACGCAGTTTTTCGGCCAATTTTTCAGCGCGCAGTCGTTCGCGATCGGCCCGCTGGCGTTCTTGTTCTACTCGCTGGCGTTCTTCTTCTACTCTTTCCTCAGACCACAGCAACAACTCGCCTTCAGAATTCCACCACCTCAACCAACAGCCTGTTCTCCCTTCGTGGGTTCCTTCCCAAATACCTAAAAATAGGTTTAATCCCGGTATCCAATAACGTCCGTTTTCATCAGGTTTTTGCAAGTTGTAGTGATCTGATTCTAAAGCGTAAACTTCTAAATGAGCTGTTTTTGCTCGGAATATGACGTATCTGGGAACTTTGATTACTTGCTCGTAAAAATACCACTTTCCCACCCGCGAGGTAAATTCAACGGAGTATTCTTCTCCATAGGTTTCTGAAAGAAACTCCATCACGATTTGGGGGATGGTTCCTTCTGTGTGTGGCGTGTAACTACGGCGGACTTGAGAGACATTTTTGGGATTGACGGGTTTCACGTACATCCAATCGGGTGCTTTGCAGATAATACGCTGTTCGTCACTGGTTGAACCTGGGAAACTTATGCCGGCACACAAGGCAAAGTTGGAAACAATTAAGGCATCCTGCATTAATTCAGGAAATGCTGTTAGCGGCTGGCGCAAAGCGGCGGCTAACAATGGTTGGCTTTCGTCTTCCACGGGGTCGTCTGGTAGTTGAAAATCTTCTGGTAGTAGCGGCCAGGTGATTGTGAGTTTTGTTTCTGGGTTTTTAGTTGCTACAGACATAGTTTATCAGAGGTTAAATGTTTTAATGCTTAAATTATATCTCTTGGTTTTTGGGATTAATGTTAATGGCTTAATGACGAGGCAGAGCCTCTGGATCTGCGTTACCGGGCAGAGCCTGGTAACGACTTAAGCCGGCAGTCCGCCAGGGAATGAATTCCCTGGCTAATAGCTAAAGTCCTCTTAAGAGGACTGAGAAGAAGACGGTTAAAATAATTAGTCCTCTTCAGAGGACTTTAGCTTTGAGGCAGGGAATTCATTCCCTGCCGGACTTAATATGCAGCTATGATCTTCTGCTGTAGTTCGTTTGTCATTGCTAGTAGTTCAGATTGCCCGATCGCACTTTGTTCACCACTCGCCAACCACTTCAATTGTACAGTTTCGTTTTCAGCTTCCGCATCTCCCAAAACTAAACACGCAACTGCACCACTGCGATCGGCTCTTTTAAACTGTTTCCCGAAGGCACTGCCGCTCAAATCTATCTCGACGCTAAACCCCGCACTTCGCAATTTTTGAGCTAACAATACCGATTGCTGTTCTGCTTTTTCGCCCCTGGATACCAAGTAAAAATCCAACTTGGGTGCGGGCAAAGGTTGCAACTTTTGCAGCAGGATAATCAACCTTTCGATACCCATTGCCCAACCGACTGCCGCCGTATCTGGGCCGCCCAATTCCTTTACTAAACCGTCGTAGCGGCCGCCTCCGCAAACTGTTGCTTGCGCTCCCAAATCCTCGGATATAATTTCAAATGCGGTGTAGGTATAGTAATCTAAACCGCGCACTAATCTGGGATTTAACTGATAGCTAATGCCTAAATTTGTGAGCATAAGCTGCACTTGCTCGAAGTGATCTCGCGATTCCTCTCCCAAATATTCTAAAATACTCGGCGCACCAGCTACAATTTCTTGAGTGCGCTGATTTTTGCTGTCCAAAATCCGCAGCGGATTGCGAGTCAAGCGGTCTTGAGAATCGGCGTCTAATTCGTCTTTGTACGGTGTAAAATAATCTATTAATGCTTGCCGATAATTTTGTCTGTCTTCCTTATTTCCGACAGAATTAATATCGAGTCGCAAATTTTTTAAACCGAGGGTTTGCAGGATATCGCAGGCGATCGCAATTACCTCGACATCCGCACGAGGATCGGCAGTTCCCAAAACTTCTACGCCAATTTGGTGAAATTGCCGCATCCGTCCCTGCTGAGGACGTTCGTAGCGAAACATCGGCCCCGCGTACCAAAGACGCTGCAATCCACCTTGAGCTTCTAAACTATTTTGAATAAAAGCTCGCACTACTCCGGCTGTGCCTTCTGGACGCAAAGTAATCGATCGATCGCCCTTATCCTTAAAAGTATACATTTCCTTCCCCACAACATCGGTAGCTTCGCCGATGCCGCGTTCAAATAAAGATGTCTGTTCAAAAATTGGCGTCCGAATTTCTCGATAAGCCGCTTTTTTCAAAATTGTTCTAGCCGCTTCTTCGACATTTTGCCAATATCGAATTTCATCGGGCAAAATATCGCGCGTTCCCGTTAAAGTTTTAATTGCACTCATTTTGTTAGTCAGTAGTTAGTAGGCATTAATCATTAGTTATTAATCATTAGTTATTAGTTAACCGTCAACCGTCAACAGTCAACAGCTAACAATTCCCAATAACTAATGACTTAATAATTCCCAGGCTCCGTAACGATCGCCATAATAAGCCAAAATGCGATCGACCCGCTCGCGACCTGCCAAATCGAACCCTTCAGGATACTGTATCCACAAACCCCCAACTTGGCTGTCGTAGTAATCAAACCGCTGCGACTGCTGCGGAATTAAACCGGTTTGCACCCCTTCAACTTGACGCAAATGGATCGCCACTTCGCGATACACCGCCAGCGGCAATCTAGGGCATTGAATTTGATAGCGGAGTTGTTTTTCTTGTGCCGTTTGCATCATTTCTTTGCCTGTACCCAACCAGAACCCCTACTTAAGATACTTCTTTATCGATCGGCCGCGGTAAAGGGCAGCAGTTAATATTGTCCAAACATACCTTTCCCCACTGCAACGCCCAGCGTACAAGCGTAACTCGATTGTCAGCGCGCGTCTTGTTCAAGATATTGCTAATGTGGTTGTCAACTGTACGCTTGCTAATCTCTAACTTTTCGGCAATTTTCTCATTAGTCAATCCCGCTGCTACTAACTCTACCACTTGCAATTCTCTGTCCGACAGGGTGACAGGGGTTCCAGAGACAATCCCACTCATAAATTTTTCCTATGTCTGCATATTTACCTATCTACAATTCTAAAGGATGAGGGATCGAGTATGAAGAGAAAATTAAATTTGCTGTGCTAATCTTTCGGGCCCGAAGCACCAACTCGCTTGGAGAATCGCCAGGAGTGCAAACCCAGCGCGCACAAGGCAAGACGGGCAGCCACCACTGCTTGTGCGTCGGGTGGCGGATGCTGCCTTTACCTACGCCCATCTGACATCCGGGCCCAACCTGCAGATGTTTGCGCCTAAAACAACTAACTGATACGCCCGCACTATTCTTCAGCCTTAAGGGAGTAACTGCCAGTATCAGTAAGTCTGATATTATAGGAGCAGCCATAAAAAAATAGCTTGCAATTTTTCTGGGATGGGTTAAAAATCATTATTGACCTGTCTACTGCTGGTCTAAAATCTCAAATCTCAAATCTAAAATTTCTATGACTTATCCTCGCGTTCTGTGTCTGGGTGAAGTTTTATTTGATTGTTTAGCAGACAAACCAGGAGTATCTCTCGAAGAGGTAGAATCTTGGACGGCATATCCCGGCGGTGCTCCTGCTAATGTTGCCTGTGCTTTGGTTAAATTGGGGACGGCGGCGGGATTTATCGGTGCTGTAGGTGGGGATGAATTGGGGAATTCCCTAGTGCAGGTATTGCAAGAAGTAGGGGTTGATATCGCTGGAGTGCAGCGACATCCAAGTGCGCCGACGCGACAAGTTTATGTCTTGCGGAATGAAGCAGGCGATCGAAATTTTGCCGGTTTTGGTGAATTTGATACTGCGGATTTTGCCGACACCCGCCTCCTTGCTGCACAACTACCCGAAGTGCTGTTTGAAAATGCCGAATATTTAGTGCTAGGTACTTTAGAATTAGCTTATCCTGAAAGTCGAGAGGCGATCGCCAGAGCGATCGAACTAGCAGAACAGTACGACGTTAAAATTATACTTGACATCAATTGGCGTCCCGTATTTTGGCCAAATCCAGACGAAGCAAAAGCGCGCATTAGAAAAATATTAAAAAAAGTTGATTTTGTCAAGTTATCTGAGGAAGAAGCGGAATGGTTTTTTGACACTACCGACGCAGGAGCTATTACCTACCGCCTCGATTCTGTAGAAGGCGTTTTGGTGACTGCGGGCGAGAAAGGTTGCGCCTATTGTATCTCGGAAAATGAAGGAAAAATCCCCGCCTTTGCAGTAGATGTTGAGGATACAACAGGTGCAGGCGACGCATTTCTGGCTGGTTTGGTGCGGCAGTTGTGCAAGCATGGAATTAAGAATCTAGCCGATCCCGAAATAGCCCAAAAAATTGTAACTTATGCCAGTGCGGTAGGTGCGATGACAGCGATGAAACCTGGGGCAATTAGATCTCAACCAACCGCTGCTGAAGTAGAAGCTTTCTTGTATTTGTACAAAAATTAGGACGGCAAACCTATCAGCAGGGAAACGGAGAGGGCGCTAAATATGGTTCAGAAAGCCGGTTAATCCGAAAAAAAAATAACTTTTATACTACTAAATATAGGTAAAATTAAACTCTCAATAATAGTCGGCGTTTGAAATCGCTACTATACAAACTCTCCTCATAGCTGACAGAAACTAATAAATCAAGGGATATTTAATCCAGATTTGGTATTAAACTGTTGTGCATTAAAATTATATGTTGAGGACGCTCTTTCCTGAGCACCCCACAAGAGTAAAGATTTATTTTACTATGCAATTTAAATGCGGATTAGCCTAGAGGCTTTATTGTGGGCAATTAACCAGGCATCAGATGAATTTTAATTTGGCGCAATATCACCTCTAACGGCTGCGAAGCATCTATGATAATTGCATCTTCCGGTTCTTCGAGACTGTCTAACTGACTTAACAGCAAGTCGGCTTTCATGTAGTGATTTTCGCGATTTGTTAACCTTGTGGCTAATAGCTGAAAAGAAGCTTTTAGATAAACTATCTTCATTCGCTTTGGGTCTTGGTAGAGCATTTGGCGGTAAGATGTTTTTAAAGCAGAACAAGCCAAAACCACATTTTTATTTTCTAACAGCCACCTGTTTATTGTAGCTTGCAATTGTAATAGCCAAGGAAGGCGATCCGCATCTTCTAAAGGAATGCCGCGACTCATTTTCTCGATATTAGCTGATGGGTGAAAATCGTCGGCATCGCTGAAATCCCAGTTGAGAGATTGCGCCAGCAACTTGCCAACAGTAGTTTTGCCTGAACCGGAGACTCCCATCACGATTGTAATCATCACGTTTATTTACCGAATACTTGCAATTTTATCGAGTTGTGCGATCGACAAACCAGGTTTCTTAAGTTGCCCCATGAATCATACAATTATAAACAATTCAACAAACCCAGTCTATTTCTAATTCTAGAACACTTTTATTACCGAGTGGGTCTAAGGAGTTCACAATAATTAACTTGGCTTCTTCCCTAACTTGGAGATGAGAATTTTACTTCTTGTTGCTGATTATCCGATCGTACTTGCAGCTAAAACATCACTGCTAATCGGCTGGTACATCGGGCCTTTGAAGGGTCGAAAGCCTTGCTGGCAATCGGCAGTCATCTTGCACAGCAAGCGGAACTGTAGCGGAGTTGGGGGTTGGTTGAGGCGATCGACTTCTACGCGAATCAATTCTGGATGCTGCGAAATAATTTCAAAAATATCATCCACAAGATAGCGCTGACAATAGCCGACAATCCAGTGATCTTTAGTACACAGAAGCAGACGGGAAGCGCGCGGATTTTTAAATTCGTGGGCTAAATACAAAAATTCGCCCACTTGAAGCCGATTAATCCGTTCAATTGCCGACTTTGAAAGGTATCGCAATCCATCTGCAAAAAAATGGATACAATAACGTCCATTTTCATCAGGTTCGGGACAAGGGAACACCTCAAATCTATCAGTTGCCCGTTTGCCTCCGCTACGCGCCAATAAAGCAATTGGGTCATGTTCGTCTTCAGGGATATTCAACCACTGTACAAATTCCTGGTAGTCAGGGCGCGATCGCGCCATCACTCGATTAGAAAACAAAGAAAAAAGTTTCTGTGAAGTGTAAACATTATTGAAATCCGGGAAAGATGGCAAAGGCAGAAACCCGCACTTAAGTTTCGCCTCTAAAACACCATTTGTATAATTGAACTGGTATTCTTTACCGTTAAATGTCAATCGACCAATTGGAAACCAAGAACCGCTGTCCGGGCTTTGCCAAGCCAAAAATAGTGTTTTCAAAGCAAATCTCCTGTCAATTCAAGCAGTGCACACCTTACACAATGATCGGGTTGCGCCATGCGGCGCACATTACCAGAAAGAATTGGTTGAAAGCCCCAACCATAAGCGGGAGAAGTTAAAATAAGACTATTCATTACTCCAATCCTCGGACTTCCAGGTAGAGGTCGCTGTCAACTGTCAACTGAACGCTATAAGTAGCCTGTCAAACCAATTTTTACGTAAGTCCTGTGAATTTATTCTCCTAGTCTATAGGAAATGGCATCAAAATTTAGTATTTTTGGCTTTCTGCCATTACAACTAAAGCACCCATCAACTGAATAAACATCTTTTTTAACCCATAAGCTAAAGCTGGAATAAGACCACAAATGCGGACAAGAACTTAAATTATGCTTAACAGGGTTGTAGTGAATATAGTTTAAATGCTGTTCAAAATCATCTTCATCGCAGATAGATAGTATGTTCCCAAAAGCGCCGATGCCAAACATCACTTTCTCGACGCTTACGACGCGAAAAGGAGACATTTTGAGCCAAAGTTCCTTGACCGCGCAAAGATTGTGTAAATAAAACTTTTATCCGTCCAAGACGTTTGGGATAGGCAGTATCATTAGGAGGTAATTTCCACAAAAAATGGATATGGTCGGGCAATACAACTGCCCCAACAATTTCAAAAGGTTGTTCTGATTTAATCGCCGCTACAGCGTTGCGGAGTCGCGAGACATTTTCTGACTCTGAAAATAGCGGTGTGCGATTGTAGGTAACAAGCGTTAGGAAGAAAGTTCCACCAGGAAGGTAAAATCGGCGATAGTTTGGCATTAATATCGTCCTCTTACTTTTTTATAGGGCATCTTACACTCATCTCTGCGGGTGCGCAGTGCGCACCTTACATTCATCTCGTAGGGTGCGCATTGCGCACCTTCCAGGGGCCTGCGGGTGCGCAGTGCGCACCTTACATTCATCTCGTAGGGTGCGCATTGCGCACCTTCCAGGGGCCTCCTACATTCATCTCGTAGGGTGCGCACTGGGCACTTTCCAGGGGCCTGCGGGTGCGCAGTGCGCACCTTACATTCATCTCGTAGGGTGCGCATTGCGCACCTTCCAGGGGCC